>JACQGJ010000561.1 GCA_016199605.1 Armatimonadota bacterium
AAGCAATATCTGGGAGCGAAGGCCGACCCGGCCCCGACCCTCATCGCGGCCTTCCCCGGATGGCAATATGCACGCGGCCACGAAACGCTCATCTTGAGCAGGTTTCCCTTGAGGGAGCGAGCGGAACGTCCCTTGGGTCCCTTCCGCAACTGCCTCACCTGCCGGATGCGACTTGGAGACCGTTCGGTCCGGCTCATCAATGTGCACCTGAACACCGCCTTACATGGGGAGAGCCTTCAGACGGACTCCCTGAATTTCCGCAGGTACCTGCCGGAAACCGCGAGGGTGCGAAAAACGCAAGTGGAGGCGTTGATGCGCATCATCGAGGAGTCCGCGGGGCCTTGCATCGTCGCCGGAGACTTCAACTCCCCCCCGAACTCCTTTGTCCATCAAGCCATGACTCAAAGATTCCATGACTGCTTCGAACAGGCCGGACGGGGGTGGGGATTGACCTATCGGGCAGATCTCGGGCTGTGGCGCATCGACTACCTTTTCCTCAGCAGCGAGTTTGCCGTGGCTCACTGCAAAGTCGGAAGCACGCGCGTATCAGATCACAGGCCGGTCTGGGGGGAGGTTTATCTGCCGTAGATGACCACAAGAAGAACCTCCACCTTCACACAAAGACGCCGGGTGTCCAGACGACGAAGCCGAGTCGCCTCCCTGCTCCTCTTCTTCCTCCTCTGTCTGTGCTTCACCGTCCGGCCTGTCTGGGAATGGTCGTGGCGCAGCGGCCCCTCCGCATGGATCAACCGCCGTCCAGTAAAGGACGATCGCGGGGTGAAGCATGAGGTGTGGCGATGGGGCGAGGGTCGGGAGATCTGGATCTATCCGGAGGGCGAAGACGCGAAGTCCTCACTCCCAGACGTGACAGCCGGAGTCAAGGCAGCAGTCCATGACGCGGAGGTCGATCTGAAAGTGGTCACCTTGTCACAGCCACCGGACTACACGCGAGAGGCTTTCTCGAAGGCGCTCGTCCAACGCAAGGGCGAAACCTGTTTCGACTACTGGCGCTACGCGAAGACGCTCGCCCGAGTCCGCACCGAGGCTCATGCGGACGTGCTCGTGATGAACCACTCGTTCAGGAGTCCCTACTGGGCCCACGGCATGGCTGTGTTCGACTACGGACTCGCTGTCGTTGCCGGCATGTGGGGCGACACGCACACTGCCAAGCATGAAGCCATCCATGTGCTCGGTTACCACATGCACGATGATTTCCCTCTGTGGGTCCTCGGCTATCCGGATGAGCCGTGGGGGTGCTTTCTCACCGGCCGTCCCAGAGAAGAGGGCTTGATGGTGTTGTTGGGCAAGGACGACCATCTGCGTCAGCGTACCCGCGCAGCTTTGCGGGAGTTCTGGAACGTACTACAACCGACCTAACGCTCAGGATTGCAGCAACCGTCCTTGCGGACTCGTGAGTCCGAGTCTTCCGTCGGCACTATGCCCTGCACCTGCGCCGCACCTCTTTCCAGTGGAGTTGGAATTCGACGGAGGATCCAGCAGGTTCACGTGAGAGGACCTGGCGGAGATCGGCAATGCGCCGCTTGCTTGCGGGATGAGTCGAAATGAAAGAAAGTCCCTCGCCCACGGCTCCTTCTTTTCGAGAGAGTCTCTCAAAGAAGGAGATGAGTCCCCCGGGAGAGATGCGCGCGGCGTGAAGCAACTCCAATCCTTTAGTGTCGGCTTCTGTCTCCTGCTTGCGGCTGAACTTGAGGGAGAGGAGACGAGGCGCCCGGTTTCGGAGGATCGCGAGCAGCTCGCCAGCTCCGCCGAAAGCAATCTGGGCGACAACCACGATACCCAGACTGTGAATCATCTGCCTCAGCCCGTGTCTCCCGATCACATGCTGCATCTCGTGCGCCAGGACCCCGGCGAATTCCTCGGGGGTCCGTGAAGCAGCGATCAATCCCGACATAATCACCACCTCGCCGCCGGGAAGGGCGAACGCATTAACCTGCTGATCTTTCACGACCTGGAAGTGGAACTTGTAGGGCTGGCCACGCGCGGCCTGGACCAACCGGGAGCTGATAGATCCTATCGCCTCGGTGACCTTCGGATCCTGGAGAACCTCCTTGTCGGCGAGGGCTTTCCTGAGGGCGAGTTTTCCGAGTTCCGTTTCCCACTTGTGGGGTATCTTGGAAACGGCGACGTCTGTCAGCAGTGCAAGACCGAGCCAGAGCCCCCACACGGCTGCCGACACAGCGATTGCGGCAGCGATCCACTTGACGAAGGTTCTCCGGTTGCGGGTGAGACGATGTTCCTCCAATCGGAGCAGCGCCTCGCGCAGGCGAGGAGAAGCCACCTGCGCCAGCGTTGATCTCGTGTCTCGACTGTCGATGTAGATGAGCAGGCCGCCCCGTTGAGGGTCTCCGGCTGTGAGCACAAGGTGATCGCCCTCAGTTCCGCCCAAGGACGGAACGATCTCATCATACGAGACGGAGCGAGTCGCCAAGCCCTCTGCTTCGATGAGGAGACCGCCAGGTGAGGGGATGAGTCTCGCCTGACAGCTCTTCCCGGAGTCTCCGTGAAGCCCGAATATCGCTGCAAAATGCCTGTCAACGCCCTTTGAAGTTGTGTCCTCAACCATTGCCCTCTTATCCCTTTGCGGGCACGTAGGGAATGATCCTTGCTGCCAGGTTGGAGATGGGCATGCTCTGGAGCCACACTTTTCCCGGCCCGGTGAGTCTGGCCAGCACGAGACCCTCGCCTCCGAACAGGATGTTCTTGACGCCCTTGACCATCTCCACATCGAACTGCACGCTGGGTTCGTGCAGCGCGACATGGCCGGTGTCCACTTTCATCGTCTGTCCGGCAGCCAACTCCACCTCAGTAATCTCCCCGGAGATTTCAGCAAAGGCCGTTCCGGGACCCGTCAGCTTTTGGAGCACAAAACCTTCGCCCCCGAGCAGTCCCACTCCGAGTTTCTTGCGCCAGTGTGTGGCAAGCGTGACAGAGGTCTGGGCGCACATGAACGAATCCTTCTGGCAGATCATCGACTGTCCTTCGCCCAGGTTCAAGATGTGAATGTGGCCGGGGTACGAGGCGGCGAAGGTCATCTTGCCTTGCTCCGATTCGCAGGCGTAGGTCGTCATGAACATTGACTCACCCGCCAACTTGCGACCGATGGCCCCCATCAGTCCTCCGGCCATGTTGGTCTCCATCTTGAAGTCGCCAACATACCACGCCATTCCTCCGGACTCTGTATAGACCGTTTCCCCCCTTTTCAGCGTAACCTCCACCGTCTGCATCGTTGTCCCGTTAATCTGGTACTCCATGTTGCTCGTGCCTCCTCGCATGAAAGTTTATGAGAAACGTTCCTCTGCGGGGTGATTGTACCAGACGCGTGGTTGTCAGTACAGGCGCTCCGAAGGATTGGCATGTTCGGGGTTGGGGCAATTCACTGGTGCGCCGCGAGCCGGTGATCCGAGCCCTGAAGGGCTTGATGCACGCACGCCTCCTGCTCCGTCTTGCGGAAGGCGCGCCGAGTCAGATCACGGGAGGTTGTCGCTGCAATCGCGGTTGGCCTTGGGAGATCTCCGATGGACCCCCGACGAGTGGGGGTCCATCGGTGGAGGGGTCTCCCGGGACTATTGTTTCTCAGGAGGGCTGCCCTTGGCGCAGCAGACTTCATCGAGGTAGAGAGTTCCTTTGCTGGGTCTCTCCCCTTCGTAACATACGAACACGAATTGCCGGACTGATTTCCAGTTGAGGTGCCCGCCGG
>JACQGJ010000562.1 GCA_016199605.1 Armatimonadota bacterium
CAGCAGAGGGCGAAGCAACAGATAACCGCTGCCCAGCCTATCAAGAGACTGTCCCATCTTGTCCAAAGCTCAGGATTGCCGCTGCGCTCCTTCCGTCCTTTTCTCCCCATGACTCGCGCCTTCGCGCAAGAAGCGAAAGCGGCCGCGAGAAGCAAAGTGAAGAGCGCGCTTCGTGTCAGAATCCCACAAAGCCCGAGTCCAAGAACGAAATAGGCAAGGAGTCCCAAGCCGGAGGCGGCACCGACCACAGCCTCCTCAAGTCGACTGGAAAACCCGACCCGAAGTAATCGAAGAAAGAGACTGCCCAGTCGGGCGGCCACAACTGTCACAAGGACGACAAACAGGAGGTCGATGAGGTGCGAGATCAAGGGCAGTCGATCATCTCCCCAGATTGGTCATGCCGGTCAATAGCTGTGACGCATCGGCCACTCAGCAAGGGCCAGTCAGCAAGGCTGTAAAAACGGGGACAAAGACGATCGTTACGTAATAGCAGGTAACGCCAAGAATCCATCCCGCAAGAGCCAAGTCAAGGAGGTTGCTCGTTCTCATTCGTTGTTTCACGAAGTTACGTAGTCTGCTTCGGCTCCATCGACGGGGGTGTCGCCGCTGTCTCCGGAGCTTCAGAGGTAGTCACGGGTTGCATGGTTTTTTCCCCGGTCGGTTCTTCGGGGGTCATACCCAATTGACGCTTGTATTCGAGCAGCTTCTCCTCCACACCGATCTGCGCCGAGGCTTTCTTGATGTCCTTTAGCCGGGAATCCACTCCACTCGTCGCCAACTCAGCCCGCGCCTGAGCCCTTGCAGCCCGCTCATCAATCTTCTCGGTCATCCGCTCCAGCACGTCCGTGTCATCTCCGGTCTCGAAGGAGGTCATGAGGTTCCCGAGTTGCTCTTGCATGGCCGCCTGCTTGCTCTTGGTGATGGCGCGCATCGCTTGCTGGATTTTGTCATTCGTCGTGCGGATGAAATCCTCACGTGCAGCCTTGGCCTGCTCGGAGGCCTTCTTGGAGGTTTCGTATTGCACTTTGGTGTCTTCGAGGTCCTCTCTGGCCGTTTCCAGGGCAGAGATCAAGGCCTTCGCCTCTGCCTCATATTCGGGCCCCAACTTCACGGCCGCGATCACATTCTGGTCCAGTTCAGTCACCTTCTTCTCCAGCCGCTCGATCTGACCCTTGAGGAGAATCTCGGTTTTCATCACTTCAGCAACGGTCTGGTTAAACTTGGGCACTTTCCCGCGCAGGTCATCCATGTATTGCTGGAGCATCCGTTCCGGGTCTTCCATACCGCGAACAAAAGAACCGAAGAACGACCGGATCGCCATCCACAATCGCTTGAACATGTTGCAGTCCCCCTTGACTCTGTCCCTGAGTTCACCAAGCAGGATTGATTATAGCAAATTGTGGCCGTCTATCACAAGGAAATCCAAATCGTACAAGTTACCGCATCCACTGTGGTATCATAAATTTGAGTTTGTCCCGAACTTCTCAGTCATCACTGGAGTCTAAACGACCAAATCCCGAGTCTGGATGGCATGGTTCTGCCATTGCCGACCGGACAAGGGTCTCATAAGAAAGAAATTCTCTCATTCATCATGAAACATTCAGGACTAACCCGTGGCCATAGATTTTCAAGGCGTTTGGTTTCGTTGCTGCTGAACCTCCTCGCTTGTGCAGCGTTCCCGATAGCGGTCAACTCCGCGCACGCTGCTTCCGTCGATGAGGATTTTGAGACTGGTAACCTTGCCCGCTTCCCCTGGCAAACCGGCGGGGACGCAGCGTGGCAAGTCTCCAGCGATACAAGTGTTCCCCCTGGAACCTATTCGGCGCGGTCGGGCACGATTGCTGACAACCAGACGAGCGAGTTGAGGGTCGAGCTGCCGGTTCAAGCGGGCGCCGTGAGCTTTTCACTGAAGACTTCGGTGGAAGTGCAGGGAGATTATCTGAAGTTCCTAGTCGACGGTGTCGAGCAGGCCGTATGGACTGGTGATGCGAACTGGACGCAAAGCGGGACCTTCAATGTCCCGGCAGGTCTGCACACGTTCTCCTGGGTCTATGCCAAAGATGCCACCGATTGCACTATAACCCCCGATAGCGTTTGGATCGACGACATCGACTTCCCCTCGGTCTCTTCATTCTTACCCGATCTTTTAATTCGAGGGTCGGGTGAGTCGTCCTATCTTGGGCAGGATGTCAATAGTGGAGATGGCACAAACCAGACGAAGGTTTGCTGGGTCTCCTCGGGCGAAACTGCGATCTACGTTCTGAGACTCCGCAACAAAGGGACGGTCGCCGACACCTTCAAAGTGACCGCCCCTCCTGCGGAAACAGGCTGGAGAATTCGATACTACGACGCGGTTAGTGGGGGGACTGAGGTCACATCGCAAGTGATCGATTCAGGATGGGTGACCGGCTCCATTGCGTCAGGTGGTTTTGCTGAATTCCGTGTCGAAGTGTCCACCCTTGTGGCACCCACCGAAGGCATGGCAAGTGACTGCCCTGTCACCGCCAGGTCAAACGGGAGCACCGCGTTAACTGACGTCGTTAAGGCGACAACACATTTTACCTTCGCCTCTGCCGACGAGGATTTTGAGAGCGGCGGCTTCAACCTCTGGCCCTGGAAAATGGGGGGCGACCAGGGATGGCAAATCACCACTGCCGAGAATGTGACGGCGGGAGGAACCAACTCGGCGCGGTCGGGATCCATCCTGATGGGTCAGACCAGCGAGCTGAGAATGACGTCGGGGTTCACTGGCGGAGTCATCAGCTATGCGTGCAAGGTGTCCTCCTCGCCGGGGTATGGGCGGCTGGAGTTTTGCATCGACGGCGTCTTGAAGGACACGTGGTCGGGAGAGATCGACTGGACTCGCAGTGCGGAGTATTCCGTTGCCACCGGGGTCCACGCCTTCCTTTGGAGGTACATCAAAGACTCCGCAACAGTGGGCGGACAGGATGCCGCGTGGTTGGACAACATTGACCTCCCGCCGCGCTCTCCGTACTTCCCGGATGCGCTCTTGCGGACGAAAAACGACGCGACCTTTGTGGGAGATGGAGTTTTCAACCTTAACGGAACCAACCAGTCCCGAACACAGTGGGTTTCTCCCTCCTCCAAGGCCAACTATGTTGTTCGCGTTCAGAACGAGGGATTGTCGACGGACAGCATCGCCATCAACTCCGTCGGAAGCTCTGTCGGCTGGACCGTCAGGCTCTTCGATGCCGCTACGGGAGGCAACGAGATCACCTCTCAAGCTTTCGGGGCGGGATGGTCGACCCCCCAGTTGGCCCAGGGAGGCACTTTCGACCTGCGACTGGAAATCACTCCAGACAATTCCGTGCCCCTGACCTCCGGCTTGGACGTGGGGGTAGCCGCCACCTCCGTGGGCGACCGTACGTGGCGTGATGTTGTCAAGGCGACGACGGTGGTTGGCGTTCCTCCCGTTGACGAGGATTTTGAGACGGGGGATCTCACCAAATGGCCGTGGCAATCAACCGGTTGGAGTAACAGCAGTACGGACAACATCACTGCCGATGGAACCTTCTCGGCTTCGGTTCAGCCGGCGCAGGGCGAGACCAATGAATTGAAGGTAACTCTCATACTGGCTGCAGGCAACCTGAAGTTCTACTACAAAACCTCAGGACAGAACGGCTCGGATCTACTCACGCTCACCATCGATGGGACGCCGGTCGGCCAGTGGAGTGGGACGGCAAACTGGAGGCCAAGTCAGGACTTCGCAATCGCCGCGGGGTCGCACACTTTCTCGTGGAGCTTTACTCGCAATTCCACGAGCCCTTCCGCCGGAGCATGGTTGGATAACATCGACTTTCCACCAGTAGCGGTGAATCAGGCGGATGCCCTCATCAAGCGTTGCAGTGACCCCGCGGCGTCTTTTCAACAAGACGGGGTGTATCAGGACGTTCCTGCCGGAGCGCAGGTGGTGCAGCAGGTCGCAGGGACGAGCGTCACCGCCTGCTATCAAGTGAAAATTGAGAACGATGGGAGTTCGAATCAGTCGTTCGCCGTTAGGACTTCCGAGAGCAATGGTTCCGGTTGGGGTATCGTCTACATGATCGGAGCCATCGACCTCACAGGTCTTGTCCGTTCGACCACCGGTTATATCACTGCGAGCCTTGCCCCCGGCGCAAGCGAAGTCCTTACAGTGTCCGTCACTCCGGACAACTCCGTTCCTGCGAGCTCGACCCAGTCGACGACCGTTCAAGTCTACCTCCCGGGAGATGATACTCAGGTTCGCGACTCGGTCAAAGCCATCACTACGACACCGCCAACCGTGCAGTTCTCACCCGCCGGCCAGATCAGTGCCTCGGAGAGCGGCACTTTGACTGTATCAATCGATCTTTCCGCCCCCACCATCGAAGAAGTTGTGGTTCCGTTTTCGATCAGCGGGACGGCGACGGACACCGTCGACTACACCATGCTTCCCGTCGGGTCGGTGACGATTCCCCCCGGGCAGACTTCGGCGTCCCTTCTGATTAGCATCGTTGATGATTCATTGGACGAACCTGACGAATCGATCATCGTGACGCTGGGTGATCCGGTTCACGCTACCAAGGGCGTCACGGCGATTCACACGGCGACGATCACTGACGATGACGCCCCCCCGGGACTTTCCATCAGCGATGTCTCGGTGACCGAAGGTAACAGCGGCACTACAGGCGCGGTCTTTGTAGTGAGTCTCTCTGCTGCCTCCGGCAAAACGATCACGGTTGACTACACTACGGCTAACGGTTCGGCACAAGCCGGAACGGACTACATTGCTTTGACAGGATCCATGACCTTCGCGCCGGGAGATATCTCGGAGTCGGTTACGGTTACGGTCAACGGCGACACTCTCAGAGAGCCGGATGAGGATTTCTCCGTGAACCTGTCAAATCAGACAAACGCCTCGCTTCTGGATGCCGCGGGGAAGTGTACCCTTATCAACGATGATGCGACACCGACATTGACTGTGGGCAATGCGTCGGTCACGGAAGGGAATAGCGGCCTCCAGAATCTCGTTTTTCAGTTTACCCTATCCTCGCCCTCGGCGCAGACGGTCACCGTAGGTTACGCGACGGCGAACGGAACAGCCAGTGCAACCGATGATTACGTTGCGGCTTCAGGAACTGTCACGTTCAACCCGATGGATACCTCACGATCCGTCACCGTTTCGGTGCGCGGGGACACGCTGTATGAACCCGATGAAACCCTACTTCTCAATCTCTCCAGTCCTGTGAACGTCGCACTCAACAATGCGCAGGCAGTCGGGTCGATCGTCAACGATGACCCCAAGCCTGACCAGCCCGATCTGTTGATTCGCAAAGGAACGGAACCCGATTCCTCCTTTGCGATCG
>JACQGJ010000043.1 GCA_016199605.1 Armatimonadota bacterium
ACAGGAAGGTCGCGGACCAGTTGATAGGACCAGGGCTTCAGAGTGCTCGAACTCTCTCGTGCTGCCGTGTCCATACGCAGGGCCTCAACCCTTCTCGCTCCGCCACGGGCTTTCGTGAGGTTGGTGAGCCGCGCTGCCCATCTTTTGAGTCGGGCATTGATCCCTCTCTCCCGGAGTCTCAGCAAGAGCCTGAACAGGGCGTCGAGGAGGGCTGCGTACAGGCGCGATCTCGGGTTCAGATGAAAACCCAAACGGAACAAATAGTTGGTGGTCTCCTCGTTCGACCACCAACGTTTGTAATCCGCCTCACCTTTTGAGAAGTCGAAGTACCGAAACCCCTCACCCATCTTCTTCTCAATCAAGTGGACGAGGTGGACGTGACCCGCGGAAAGGGCCGCCAGGGCGGGATCGAACGCGGGGGCGTAGTCGACAAACACCTCACCCATCCTGAACCCGATCAGGAAGCTAACCGGAACTTCGTCCAGCTCAAGGACGGACAAGGACAAGCTCGATCCGACCCCCTGAGGCAGCGCCTGTCGCAGAAACGATCGGCTCTCCTCCAGGAGGAGCGGATGAACGGTCTCCTGGAAGCGTTCCTCCTGCAGGCGCTCCAACTGGGGCATAAGCTGGCGAGCCTCTTCAGGTTCGCCAATCTCCCGGAAGCGCCATTGGCCGAGGCTCGATAGCTGCTTCTCGGAGCGCCGCAGATTGTATCGCGACTTCTTGTCTCTCTGTTGGCGCAGGAAGTCGGGCCAACTGTCACCGAGCGAGGCCATCGGGCAGGGGTAGAGCTTGAAGATTGAGACGCGACATGTCACTCTCGCGAGAGCCTGTTTCAGAGAGTCGAAACATCGTGAGAAACGATCATTGAGGTCGCGAAGATGCAGGAGGGAAGAGCCGCGCGATCCCTCGAAATGGTCAAGCAAAGACCGAGCCACCGACTGCTCGAAACCGGGCAGGCAGACGAGGTCCAGGTAGTTCGAGAACACCCCTGAACCGACGAAGTGGTACTCCCAAACACCCGGCAACCGCGAGTACCTCCGGTAAAGCGGAACCCAGCCGACGAGCTCTCTCCCTTCCCGAAATAAGAGGAGAGAAAGAGGACGACCTCGCCCGAAGTGTTCCCACCAGAGCCTGAGCCAGTCGAAGGACAGAAACGGATTGACACAGCCTGCCTGCTCATACAGGTCCCGCAGCTCGGGTTCGCAGTCCTCGAAGGAGGTATGGACCTCCGTCGTGAGGGATTGTTCGCTCATTGCTCTCAGAGACCCTCGCGCCTGCTGACCTTCCCGGCGACTGTCACGGTTGCTCGCGCCATCTTCCTGACCTGTTCAGTCTGAAGCCCGTGATGCACGGGCAAGGTGAGGATGTGATCCCGCAAGTAGGAGGCCCCGGGAAATCGCTCGGCAGGAATCATCTCAGGCAAACGATCCCACAGGGCGCGCACCGGAATTCCGCGACGGAGGAGCAGGCGCATGACTGCATCGCGATCTTCAGGAATGAGGAGAGGGCAAACCAGAGGACAGACTCCGATCGGGAGATCGGGAAAGATGGGACGAACAAGGGAGGAACTCGCGTCGGTCAGGATTTCCAGGGCAGCGAGGTAGTTCTCCCGGCGTCTGTCGAAGATGCTTTTGGGATCGCTTCGATGCGCGATGCGATGCGACCACTTCCCCATTGAGCGCGGTTCACACAACTCGACGCCCTCGGAGGGTGTTTCCATATCTCGGCGGACCCGGCATTCCACCCAGGGATGGCTGCGCAGCACCGTTCGCACTGAGAACGGAAGCATCGACTCCAACGCATAAAGCCCCAGTCTCACCATGCCGGTTCCTTCCCCCGCCTCCGGCGCGGTGTGCAACGCGATAAAGCTCTCAGGAGCGGAGTCGTCGTTCAAGACCAGCGCTCCGCCGGCGGGAGTTGCTAAAGATTTCGACAAGCTAAAGATGCTGGCGCGGGACTGCGAGCCAAGCGGCGTTTCTCCGCACGAGGAGAAGAGCGCATGAGCGCAGTCTTCAAGGACCGGTACCTCGAACTCCGTGGCGATGTTGATGATTCTCTCCCAGTGTTGAACAGGGAATCCGTAGTAGTGAATCAGCATCAACAACCCCGGTCGGTACTTCGCGAGAAGCTGTTCCAGCTCTGGCAGGCTGGGATTGAGGCCGGAGTCCAAGTCGTAGAACACGGGAGCGACCTGATAGGCCGCGTAAGGGTCGAGGGCTGCAGGGCACTGGTAGGCCGGCAACAGAACCGGTCGATCCTTTGGAACCTGCAAAACCTGGAGAGCGGCGTAGATTGCCTGGCGCCCCCTCCCCAGCCAGTAGACACTCCCCTGGGGGAGCCAGCCCTGGAGATCGACGGTTCTCCGGCGGAACAGTTGTGTCAGCTTGAGAGTTGGATTCGGTGGAATCCCCACGGCAGCTACCCGTCTTCCGCGGAACCGGCAGGTTGTCGACTCTGCAGCAGCGAATCGTAAAGCTCGATGGTCTCCGCGACCATCGCCCCGGCGGAGAACTGCTCGACGCGTGGTGGTCCTTCCGCCGACATGCGGCGGCACGTGTCAGGGCATTGACCCAGCTTTATGATCGCCCCAGCCAACGCGAGAACGTCGCCGGGAGCAACCAGGAGACCTTGCCTGCCGTCCTCGATTATCTCAGGGATGGCATCAACCTTCGAGGCGACGACAGGCTTCCCCCGGCTCATCGCTTCGAGCAGCACGAGACCAAAGCCCTCCCACAAGGAAGGAAGGGCGAAGACGTCAAGGCTATCGAGCACCGAGGCGACGTCATCCCTGTAGCCGGCGAATACGACGTGTTTATCGAGATCCATCGCATGGACCATCGAGCGCAGCCGCTCAATCGTGCCGTCAGACTCCGCCACACCGACAATCACGAGCTTTGTCCGCGGGAGTCGCTGCCGCACTTCCCCCAGGGCCTGGATCAGGAATCCATGGCCTTTCTGCGCGCCGATCCTGCCAATTGTGCCGAGAACGAGATCTTCCCGGGAGAACCCAAACTCCGGCCGCAAATCAGCGGTTGATTCTCCTCTCCAGCGATCTTCTGCATCGAATCCGTAGTAGATCCTGCGTATCTTTCGGGCAGGCAGGTTCAAGTGTCTCTGAAGCGTGGCGGCGACGGAGTCGGAAATCGCGATGATGCGATGATCCAGACCGTACGCCAATCGGAAGACCGGCTGCAGGAGCAGTTGCTTGAACCTCGCCTCGATGTTATGCACGGTGGCGACGCGAACGGGGACCCCGACCATGGCCCCAACCAGAGAGCCGAACACATCGCCGCGGAAGAGGTGGGTATGGAGGATCTCGGGGCGCACCTGCCGCAGAACCCGCGCCAGACGAACCAGTCCTCCAGGATCGTAGCCCTTGATCTGACCGAGAATGTGGACCGGGATACCCCTCGCCTCGAAGTCGGGCCGCAACGATCGCATATCGCCCACAGCGTCACGGAACGCGGCGATGTGCGGCTTGTAGCGGCCGTCTTGCGCCAGTCCTCGCAGCAACATGACGAGATGATTCTCCGCGCCGCCGACGCTGATCTCGGTGCAGAGATGGAGCACCGTGGAAGGCATTTAGCGATCACTCCGCTTGGGGCCGTCAGCAGGCATTGCACGATCAGCAATGAAACTCAAGATTCGCTCGGCTCGCGCTTCCCAGGAGTATCC
>JACQGJ010000589.1 GCA_016199605.1 Armatimonadota bacterium
AGATCCAGAAGATACTGTTCCCCCGCTTACCGGTGAAGGCGTCGATGATGATCCACAGACCGTTCACGAAGAACTGACCGGCCACCAGTCCAAGGAAGAAGGGCCGCAGTCGCAGGAACGTTCTCGGTCCCCCGTAGCGGACGATCGCGGCTTTGATCGCCCAGGCAATCAAACATGTCAGCCAGAGCTGATCCATAATCCAGACGGTTCCCACGCAGAACCCGAGCGGATGGAACGGCCACCAGAGGAACCGTTGCCGCAGGACCTGAAGGCACCACATGGCTCCCGCCCCGATCGCCGTCACCCACCATCCCGACCAGATGGCTTTGTGGGGGTTGTTGATCTTGTCCGCCACAAATTCCCAACACGCCTTCGGGCCGCCCTGATAAAACCAATCGTTGAGCTTGAGCCCTCCGTGAAGGTAGCTCAAAGCGAGGGTCAGTAGAACGGAGGCAACCAGCGCAACCACTACTGCCAAGATCATATTCCAGCTCAGGGCACGCCTACGCGAGGGTGTGATGTCAGCCAGTTTCAGGCCCGTTGCAGTGGAGGCCATCACGAAGGTGCGAATATCCGAGCACCACACATAAGTCAGGCCCATCGCCGCGAGTCCCTGCGGCCCCAGCGCAGCCGTCCCGAGTCCGGAGATCACGAACGATGATCCGATGGTTGAAGCAACAGCTTCCGACAGCCCACTCTCGGAAACGACCCTCGTCAGACCGATGAACAGGACAAAGGTACCGAACAAGAACAAAAGCATCGGCACAACCGGCAGCCCTGCCCAGCACAGCCACACTGCCATGAAACTCAGCCCGACCAACGACCCGATCACCGCCATCCTGTAGGACATGACTTCCGAGGAATCATCGACGCGGGGGTCGTTGAGGAAGGCTTTTCGGCACACGTTCCGCAGATGGGACCGCCCCGTCCACATCCCGCCCACCACAAGGGTAATCATGGCTCCCATGCCCAGGTGCGCGAACACCGAATTCGGTGTTCCGTAAATCCCGAGGTTCTCCTTGATTAGCAGTCCCTGAAATCCGAGAGCGTTGATGTTCATCATGCCCCGTAGTATCTGTCCCAGAACATTGAAGAACCACAGACTGAAAGCCGTCTCCAGATTCACCAGATAGAAGAACCCCAACATGGGGAAGCTCAACCGGACCACCAGTTGCATGGTGTTTCGAAATACTGGCATTTGACTTGCCATCTTGATCTCGGGAAAGGCGGGATTGTAGTTGTGGAGAGCCGCGAGGCACCCGAAGAAGAACGGGATGGCAAAACCAATCCACATGATCGGGTTGCGAAAGAAGGGATTAACCAGGTGGTTGTCGTCCCGCACCATCTCCAGGGGGAGTACGGTCAACGGATAGATCATCCGCTCATTCTCCGACCATTGTCGCCGGACGATCACCATCAAAGCGATCATCACGAAGTAGAGCGCGAGCAGAAAAGGCGCCCAGCACGCAAGCGGCTTGATCCACGCTTCCCAGGGAATGTGATGTCCGTGCGGCAACCCCTCGAAGAAGTAGCGGACCACATCTTTTCCGTGCGGAACCAGATCGGGGTTGAGATGCCGGTGGAGAAGTTCCGCCCAGTTGTCCTCTTCGGAAGCGTAGTAGAAAGGTGCAACGAGCAAAGGGAGGATCTGTGCGGCAAGCCCCATGTCGGGAATCGCCGAAGCGATGATCATCATGATATAAACGATGATGAGTTCCCACGGCTCCAGCTTCCACTGTGGTTTCAGACAGCCCAGCAGAACATTAACCAGGCCCACCAACACAAGGAACAGGAAGACGGCGCCCGGAGTGGTGAAATCGAGCGCGACATAAGCCCCTTGGATTACGTTCGTCGCGTAGGGGCCGCCAAGACCGATGATGAGGACGCCGATAAGTCCGATGATGAGGGCGCGAAGGCTGAAGGCACTGATGGCGTCTTGGTTGTTGGCTCTCAGAGCAGGTCCTGTCACCTCCTCGATCAAAGGTCGACCTGACCTTCCGGTGTCCGGAGAAGCGAGATCATCTTAATTCTCCACCACCTTCACCAGCACTTCGACCGCCTCGTGTAGCTCATCGAGCGGTACGTACTCGTGGGAGGTGTGGGCGAGTTTGATGTCTCCCGGCCCGAAAACTACCGAGGGGATTCCCTTGCGAGAGATCTTGCTGGCATCAGTTCCGAAGGGCACTCCTCTAACCTCCGCGAACCCGTAGACTGAGCTGCAGGCTGCCTCAAATCGTTTAACGACCTCTTCCTCGGGTGCAGTCCCCATCGCTTCATCGCGCAGGTAGGGCGGGACCATCTCGACCTCGAAGTCAATCTCCGGTTGCTGTTTCAGGTAGGCCTCGATCTCCGTCAAAGCGTGCTCAATTTCCTCTCCCGGAAGCAACCGTCGGTCGATCTGAATCTCACAAAGGTCTGGAACGACATTGACAACCTGACCTCCCTGAATCGTCCCGACGCTCAAAGTCGCTCCTCCGAGCAAGGGGTGGGCCGTATAGCGGTCCGGCAGTTCCACGAGGTTGAACCGTTCCAGAGCGTTGAGCACTTTGGCCATGCGATAGAGGGCGTTGACTCCATTGGTTGGATTAGAGCTATGCGCCGCTATGCCGTGAGTGCGCAGCACCCAACGAACACATCCCTTGTGAGCGATGACGATCTGCCGGGCGGTGGGTTCTCCCACAATCGCGGCGGTGAGATCGCCAGGATTGCCCAGTGGCTCCCGGGCGATGAAATGACTGACGCCCGTGAACTGGTACTCCTCGTCCACCGAGGCGAGTAAGGTAATGGAGTGCTCCGGGACGCCTGTTTCCACGATTCGCTTCAGCGCAGTCATCATCGCGGCAAGAGAACCTTTGGTGTCACACGATCCGCGACCGTAAAGCCGTCGTTCCTTGATAAATGGCTGGAAGGGATCAAACTCCATGTTGTCTCCGGGCATGGTGTCGGTGTGAGCTTCCAGGAGAAAATGTTTCTCTTTCGACTTCCCCCGCACTCGACCGAGGAGGTTGTCGCGGCCGGGATGCACCTCCTGTCGCTCCACGTCAACGCCAATCTTCCGTAGAAACTCCTCCACATAGTTCCCCACCTGGGTTTCGAGATACAAAGGCCCCGACACGTCCTTGCCGCACGGGTTGACGCTCGGAATCGCTACCAGCTCGCGAAGAAGCTTTACTACTTCGTCCATCGTTGTTTCTCCTAATCCTTCGATCCGACTCCTGCGACTTTCAAGACCTCGGCCATCTGTTCGGGGTCCTTTCCCGTCCCGTCGTACAGCAAGCGCTCCACCGGACGGTGATGAACAAGGTGCTCCTGAACGATTGCCTCGACGTCTTCGACCTCGACTCCCGCATACCAGACTCCTTCCGGATACACCACGATCATGGGACCGTTGCCGCACTGATCCAGACAGCCTGAGTTGTTCACGCGCACGTTGGCTTTCAAGCCGCACTCCTTCACCCGCGCCTTCAGCCGCGCATGAACAGCAACGCTGTTTTGATGTGGACAGATAGTTCCCGAGGTGCAGACGAAGACATGCTTGTCATAGACGATTGCCGGTTGCTTAGACACGCTTAACGCCGATCTCCCTCACGATGACCCCGTAGCGTGCATGCATCCTCCGCTCGCCCCCTGGGATCTGGTTGATGCTGACTGAGTGTACGCGAATCTCTCCCTGCCGTCAATGTCAGCCCGTCAGCCTACACCGGTGCCGCCAGCGAGGGTGGCTTGTCTTGACAGAAAGCCGGATGCTATAATCTGCCATCAAAGATGTGGAGCGTGGTTGATGCCGACGATTGAGGAACAACTCGAGATCATCCGTCGTTGGGGCGCGGAGATTGTGCCCGAAGAGGAGTTGATCGAAATACCCGCAACGGCGTAAAGCGCAGACCCGCCGAACTGCCGAACTATTGCAGAAGAGCGCACGGCTTGCGTAATTGCGGGGCACAGGACACATGTGCAATAGGTTACCCTTTGGTTGTGTAACTGAAGGGTTAAGGCAGACTTGCTGGAGCTTGTGGACACTCCCGCGGGCGCAGGGCCCATTACCTGACCATCCCCAAGCAGTTGCTTGGACTTTGGACCCTCGAATCAAAAGCAAGCGGGGGATTTTCCTCCACAAAGTTTGACCCTGTAGGAAGAGGTGAGAGCGACATGAGGTCGTGTAGTCGCGGGTTGATAAAGGACATCTTTGCCCTGATCAGCGTCGGATGCCTGGCAGCGCCAACGCGGTTCGCGCTTGCCGCGCCGGTATCCTGGACCGGTGGCGGTGATGGTCAGTCCTGGAGTGACAAGGATAACTGGAGCACGCAGCAGGCGCCCGGGTTCGGCGACGATGTGTCCATCGGTGGCGGGAAGACTGTCGTCCTGAACGGTTCTGGATGGTATGCGAATAGTCTCAATTGCGCCGGGTTATTGATTGTCAATGGAGGTCTCACGATCAACGCGGCTTCCTCCGTCACCGATCTCACCATCAGTTCCACGGGAAGCTTCACTCTCAATGGAAACACCACTCTGGGTACAGTCAGTCTCGCAGGTTCGTTATACGGCAGCGGCAACCTGACCCTCAACAATACCTTCACCTGGACCGGAGGCTTGCTTTCCGGAAGCGGCTTAGTCACTAACACCAAGCAGCTTCTTGTCAGCGGCTCTGCTGACAAGGTTTTCTCAGCCCGTACGATTGCGAACAACGGGACTATCACATGGTCAGGCTCTGGCAGGCTGGGCCTTAGCTACGGTGCGACCCTCCAGAATGGTGGAACGTTTGACATTCAGGGAGATGCCCTGATGTTCGATTCCACTGGCAACTGCTCCATTCCTAACACAGGTTCCATCAAGAAGACGGGCGGCGCTGGAACCACGACGCTGGGGGTGCCTCTGACTAACAATGGAGGGACCCTTCAGGCAGATTCGGGGATTCTGGAGTTGCAGGTGGCAGGGACCTTAAACGGCGGCACGCTTGGGGCTGCGAGCGGCGCAACTCTGTTATTCAGCCGCAACTTCGTTGTCTCCGGGACTCTGGTGGGCGCCGTCTCCGGCAGTGTCAAGATAGCGACAACTTCCGGCCAGCTAAAAGTCAGTCCTTCCGGAGCGACGCTCAACCTCACCGGCAACGGTTTCGAATGGGGAGAATCGGCATTGATCGGAGCGCAAGATTCCAGCAACCCGGGCACGCTGACGAACCAGGGCGTCATGCGGATGACAGGTGACAGCATCCTCCAAACCAAGATCTTGGTTACCACAACGCTCAAGAACGAGGGAACGATCTTGCTCACAGGCAACCAGCCGATTGTGATCAATTCCGCGGGAGTTCTGGAGAACAGGGGCGTCTTCGACATTCAGAACGCGGGCGATGTGACGTTCTATAATCCGGTGACCTATACTGTCGGCACCATCAAGAACCTCGGAACCATCAGAAAGACAGCAGGTTCAGGCACGACGACCTTCAACATCGACCGGTTTGATAATGTGAGCGGCGTGATCGATGTCCAGTCCGGAACCATCGACCTCAGACCCGGCGCGGCGAGCTTCACTGGTGGGAACTTCACGACGGCCAACGGGGCCAGGCTGCAGTTCAACGGGACTTTCACCTTCACCGGCGATTTCACGGGAGATCAACAAGGCCAGTTGTCCGCGCCTCTGGGCACTCTCAAGATGACTTCCGGCAGCGCCTCCTTCAACTTCACCGGAAACGGATTCGAGTGGTCCTCTCCCGGCGCGCTGATCACCACCTCGGACACCAGCCTTCAAGGCAGCTTTACCAACAAAGGCAATTTCAGGATCACCGGGGACAACACCGAGTTCACGAAAACCCTGTACAACACGAAACTCACCAACGAAGGTATTATCTTCTGGAAAGGGCTGGGGCCGGTGCGACTCATCTCGGGCGCGGTTATAGACAACCAATCCGGTGGAAGAGTTGACATAGAGGTGGACTCCTACCTCTCTTCGGATGCCACCGGCGTCTTCATCAACCGCGGCACGGTGCGGAAGATCAGCGGGAATAACGAGTTTGCCTTCCTGCCGTACTTCAACAACCTCGGTGGGAAACTGGATGCGCAGATTGGGACGATTGAGGTGAAAGGGGGCGGCTATAGCACAGGCGGGACCACGGAGACCCCGGCCGTGGCTTCCTTCAATGCGGACGTGAACGGCAAGGTGATCTTCACCAGCTTCGGCTACACGAACAAGGGGCTCACTCGTCTCACAGGTGCGGGGGAAAAAATCATCCAGGGCATCACGTTGACGAACCAGACAGGGGGCTCCCTGCTGTGGACGGACAACGGAGACTTTGTCTTTGAAAATAGCGCGATTCTCGACAATCAGAACGGCGCGGTGTTCGACATTCAGTCCGATGCGGAGATCCCCTTTACTCTCAACATGGGTTCGAGCGCCCTGAAGAACAAAGGCACAGTCGTCAAATCCGAGGGACCCGGCTCGGCTATCGTGAGCGTCTCTCTCGACAACACCGCCGGCACCCTCGGGGCCGATTCGGGAGCCCTCACCTTTTCCGGCGGCGGCACACTCCGGGGTGGCAAGCTGAACGCAGGCAGTGGAGCAAAGGTTCAGTTCACCAGTGGCACATGGAACCTCTCCGGCACGTTCACCGGCTCGGCCGTTGGCAGCGTGGAGCTGGCCAGCCCCGGCGTCTTCCAGGTCGACCCTAACGGCGTCACCTTCAACGTCAGCGGCAACAGCCTGGAATGGACGGGGGGAACCATCACCGGCGGACCGGTGACCAACGAAGGCCGGTTCAGAATCTCGGGCGACAACGTCAAGCAGTTGTCAGCCAATTTCCTCAACGCGGCGCTGGCGACAACGGTCTGGGACGGGAATGGCAACCTCGAGCTGGCACCAGACCGGCGCCTCGGGAATGAGGGCACCTTCACAATCGAAACAGACGCCGACATGGTGTTTGCGGGTGGTATTGCGCCGAGGTTTACCAACGTGACCGGACTTGTTGAGAAGACCAAGGGGACGGGAGCGACACGGTTTGAGTCAGTGAACTTCAACTCTTTTGGCGGGGCCATCGAGGTCAGATCAGGCTCCCTCGAAGTCTCACAAGCCCATATCAACGATGCGATGCTCAACATTTCCGCGGGCGCTTCGTTTGATTTCAAAGACGGCATCGCCTCCGTAGCCGGGATGTTGCGGGGTAGCGTAGAGGGCGCGCTCACCTTCTCCGGGCAGGAACTGGAGGTCGCCCGCTATTCCGAGAGTGAATTCGGCTACACGGTTGTTCCAAGCGATGTGACCTTCGACTTCTTCGGCAACGGTTTTGATTGGCGCGGCGGCAGCATGACCAAGGGCTCCCTCACCAACAAGGGACAGATGCGTTTATCGGGGAATGCCGACGACGGCGACCGAATAGTGAGGGGCCCGGGCACGCTGACGAATGTGGGCGCCATCGTCTGGACAGACAACGGCAACCTGAAGGTAGAGAAAAATACCTCGTTCAAAAACCTGTCCGGCACACTGGACATTCAGGGCTCCCCCACACTGCTGGGCGCTGGCACTCTTGAGAATCAAGGGAAGGTGATGAGAAGCAGCGGAACGGGAACAGCGACCGTTCAACTTCCGCTCACCAATGAAGCAGGCGCCTTCGATATCCAGAAGGGGACACTCTCCATTGACGTTGACAGCACCTTCAAAGGAGGCAGGTTTGATGTTCAGAACGGGGCCAGCCTTCTGCTCACGAAGAAGAACACCTTCACGGGGGACTTCTCAGGGAATGTGCAGGGCGTCCTCAAAGTGGTGGGTGAAGAGGGAACAGCCGGAGCAGGCTTTGACGAGATCAAGGCGGGCACTGGAGAGGCAGTCATCGGAGAGGGGGGCTCGACTTTCGGGTTCACTGGGAACGGTCTCACTCTCGAGACCGCAGCCCTCACCGGTGGCGGGGGCGCCTTAACAAACAACGGCCAGATGCAGTTCTCCAATAATGGTTTCGGCCTTCTGCAGATTCGGGGATTGACGATGAACAACCAGGGAACTGTCAGTCTGTCGGGATCTCCCAGACCTGTCGATGGTCTGATAGTGAAGTTCTTCAACAACTCCTTGGTGAACAACAAACCCTCGGGCACCATCCGTAGTCAGTTGACGACTACGGGGGTGATTTTCTTACATGAACCCGCGGGTGACGAGTCCCGGTGGATGAACGAAGGGACCTTACGGACCAATACCGACACAACCGTCAATATGAGATTTGACAACAAGGGCGGCACCATTGTCATCGAGAAGGGGTACCTGAAGCTCAGTCCCTACACCTTCGAGGGCGGGACGTTCAATGTGGTCGGCGACACCGGTAGACTGTACCTGGAATGCTTCTCTCCCACCATTCTTTCCGGCACTTTCTCGGGCACAATCAATGGGGGGCTTTTCCTGACCAAAACCACATCTCCGATCCTTGATGGTGTGGTCTTGATCGGAGGAGCGGGCGCGGTCTTCAACTTCGGCGGTAGAGGGATCACATGGATCGAGAGTGAGATCAAGGGGGGGACGTTGACCAATCAGGGAAGGCTCGAGATTGCTACCAGTAATAGCGAGGTGCTGACTGCAAGCGCCCCCATCCGGAACAGCGGCACGGTCGAGGTCACCTCCTTCCCGACCTCCGGCACCGCGAACTTCGCGGGAGGCTACACGCAGACGGGTGGGAAGACACTGTTGAACGGTGGAAATGTCGAATCGAGCAGCGCCATAGACATCCAGAGCGGCGTTCTTGCCGGCAAGGGCACCATCAAGGGTAACGTCACGAACGCCGGAGAGTTGAGTCCAGGGGAATCGCCAGGAGCTTTGAGGATCGAAGGCGACTACACCGAAAAGGCCGGGGCGACGATGACCATCGAACTGGGTGGGCTGGGTCCCGGGACGGAGTTCGACCAGGTGAACCTCACGGGAAGGGCCTCGCTCGCCGGGGTGCTGAACAT
>JACQGJ010000564.1 GCA_016199605.1 Armatimonadota bacterium
CGTCCACCTTGTCCGCGCCGGGCCAGTCGGGCAGGTCTTTACGGACCTTCAGGTAAGCGATGTTGGCTCGTCCCCAGTCCAGCCATTTGCGGATTTCCGCCCTATCCTTGTCAGGAAGGCCAGTCTTGGTCGGCAGGTAGAAGAGTTGATTGGGTGAACACGACAGGGCGCTGAGCAGGATGTAGTCCAGTTTCTCGCTGGGCCAGTCGGGAGGAGCATGGCGGTTCGCCCGACTGGGAAACAACAGCGGCTGGTCTACATAGTGGGGAAAGAAATGGTGATGTACCCGAACGCGGGACCACTTCCGGATATCGTCGCCGGCCGCGACATTGGAGCTGCCGGTTCCGGTTTCGAGCAGTGTGAAGCAGGCGTCAACGTTTCGAAGCGACCAGACGCCGAGGTCCATGGGGGGACGGCAGGTGAAGATGTAGGTGTCAGGACACTGATGGCGCACGCCGGCGATCAGTTTGCTGAGGGCACGCTCGCAGGCATAGTTCGAGTCGCCCGGCAGATGGTCGTGCTGGTCCGAGGCGCAGTCCACGGGGATGATCGAAGTAAACCAACCGCCGTCACCGAAGAAACTCCCATCCATCGCCCACGACTTGTAGTAGCCGGTGGCAAGCCCCTCACTGTTGATCCGCGACAGCCAGTTGAGGAAGGGCGTGTTGGCAAAGCAGTTGGCTTTGGCGCTCTTGATGAAGTCCGGCTTATCGTCGAGACTCTTGGGGGTCATTAGCCATTCCGGCTTGTCCGCGCGGAACGGTCTGCCCTTATTCCACCAGGGATGCGTGTGGTTCATCGTCGGCCACATCACGACCTTGATGCCGATCTTGCGCGCATGTTCCAGGAACCGTCGGACCAGAGGGCCGGGCTCGTATTTCTGATCTTCGGCAAGTGCGTTCATCTTCTCAGTCTCTCCGCCCCACGGGTGGGAATCGCTCACCCAGTCAAGGCCACACTCGGCGATGACGTCCAGCGACAGCATGTCCGCCTCAACCGCGGCCGTATCGGCATAGGTGTATTGCTCCATCTCGCAGTGCCAGCCGCACGCCATGGGAACCAGTCCGTGCCGCGGCGGGCCGAGAATTGCCGAAGTCATGGCGACCATCGCGTCGGACTCGGACGGCAGCGGAAGAATCTCTGACGTCGGGGAGGTGTTGTCTTCAGTCCCTCGCATCGGTGTTTGCTCAGAGGGGAATTCGTCCGCGGCATGGCGCTCATAGACACCGAAGTAAACCGGCTCGCAGAGAAGCTTCTCTCCTGCCTTCACCTTCAAGCTCGGAGCGTAGGCCAAGGTGACTTGCTGTCCGTTCAGTGCGGACGCATCGAACGGAAGCTCGACCCCGGTGAAGAAACCTCCTTTCGGAGTGCGCCCAAAGTAAGTGCAGATCGGCTCCGCCCCGGGTAGACGGCCAAACTGGGGGTAGCGATAGCAGACGAGATCCAGACTTGGAGCAAAGAAGGTCGGCCGGCTTAACGTGATGTTCCTCAATCCGCGATCGCGGTCAGAGGTGAGCGTCAATCGCTTCTCCGCAAAGTGGTGGTCTCGTCCGAGCGTGTAAGTCACTATTATCTTCAAGTCGGCGCTGTGATAGAGCGCCTCGATAGACCCGCGCCGGCGTTTCAGCGAAACGAGCCGGACGTCAGCAGCATCGAGGCGGAACTCCACCGCCTCCACCGCGAACCCATCTCCGTTCACCTGATAGGTCTCTCCCGTCAGTTTGTTCTGAAGGGCCCGAAGCCTTCCGGTCGCTGGATCGAAGTGCAACGCCAACTGCTTGTTCTCCAGGAGCAATTGCTCCTGTGTCCCGGCTTCGGAAGCTGCCAACAAGGCGAAGCAACTCAGGAACAGGATCACCATGGGTAGATGCTCGATCATGGGTTTCACTCTCTCCTTGACGAGGCACGGCGCTCATCCCAGGCGCAAGGTGCGCTCGCACTATCCGTTTTGGCCCGCGGTCGTGGCCGCCTCGATCGTCAGGAAGGAGACACTTGAGGGCGGCGCATGAAAACCGATGTCAGTCACCCTGTCAATGATGGCAAGCCGACCGTCGTCCACCTGCTGCAATTCACACCTCTCATCCAGTGGGGCACCCTCCCGAAAGAGGCCGTAGGCGTTGCTACTGGTTTCGCTGACCAACCAGCGTTTGACATGAACGAAGCGTGATCCGAAGAAGGCGTCTGCCTCCCGAACCCTCAAAGTCACTGCCTCCGGCACGGCATTGTCCACCGTCGCGCCACCCTCAGGGATGTGGCATCCGTAGTTCCACACGAGGAGGGTAATGCGCTTCTTCTCTTTGTCGGCAGAGGCGAAACAGTTCACGGTGTCGCCCCCTCGCGTCGCTTCGACGCGCGTGCCCTCCAGACGGGAAATCATGTCAAAAACGTGATACGGCGCCTTGGGGAAGGGCTTCGTGAGTACGTTCGGATTCACGAGGAGACTCGGCCATCCCCATACGTTCTCCCACTTCCCGTCTTTGGCTTGCTGCCGTATATCGGTGGACACGAGGTAGAGAGCGCCCTCCACACCGCATTGAAGCATTGTGTCGAGGAACGCCGCCGACCAGGCCGCGCCAATGTGATTGCCGTTGATTACCGAAGCCGGGTCATTTGAGGTCTGGTAGCTCGCGCCCCACTCCGTGAACCAGATCGGCACACCGGGACAGTAGCGGTCCCGAGCGGACTTCGTTGTCTTGAGCATCTCTGTGAAGGCAGGATAGTTTGCGGGGAACTCGCCGTCGAGGGAGCTGATGTTGCCGTAGAAGTGCAGACCAAGGAAATCGAGCTTCACCTTCTGCTCGCCGCAATCGCGCAGGAAACGCTCCGCCCAGTTGAAGTCGCCAAACTTGAAGGTGAAGGCCCAAGCCAGTGCCGGTCCACCCAACCGCACGCGGACGCCGGGATGATCCTTCTCGAATTGCCCGGCGGCAAGGGCAACGTTCCGATAGAAATTGAAATAGGACTCGTAGGCAGAGCGCGATCCGTTCGCCGGTTTGGGGGGCGATGGACAGAGGACCCCGCCGATATCCGGCTCGTTGCCAACTTCGAACCGGGCGTCGGGGAATTTCTGATCAATGAGCACATACTCGAAGTAGGCTTCACAGTATCGCTGGAACTTCGTCCAGTCCTTCGGACCGAAAACGCTCTGCGTCGCCTGGTTGCCAAGGATGCCGCGCTGCGCCTCCGGGATGTCCTCCGCCTTGAGGCGCAATTCCTCGAGGAGTCCCTGGGCGATGATGATATGCGGGCTGGCGCCGATCTCGCGGCACGTGTTTAGATGCGCCAGCAGCCGGTCCGGCTTGCCCACGATGAACCTGCCTGCTTCATCGAAGCGGCCCGGCAACGGGTCCACATTGATGCAGCGGATCGCCTTGATGCCGATCGCCTTGAGGCGGGCGGTCGATTCCGCATTCGGCTCAAACTCCCACCCGACGCCGGCGGCAAGGTGCTTAAGCTGTTGCACATCGTCCTTACCGCTCACACTCCAGGAAGCAGTCGGCTTGAGAAGGATCATGGATTGAGCGTGGCAAACTGCCCTCTCCAGCAACAGCCCCGAAATCAGACACACAAGAAGGGTCACCACTTTAGCACTGTGCATTTTCGTTTTCCTCCTATCGAGTCTCCAACCGTTCGTCCAGGAGTTGCACTCCTGGACGTGACTATGAAGCGGCAGTTCTACTGCCCCATGCTCGCAGGAAGGGCGAGTCGAACTCGCGTCTCATAGTTCCGTCCAAGAGTGCAACTCCCGGACGAACGGTCGTATTCCTGGACGTGACTATGAAGCGGCAGTTCTACTGCCCCATGCTCGC
>JACQGJ010000565.1 GCA_016199605.1 Armatimonadota bacterium
CCCGTCGTCAGGTTGTTGATGCGAAGCCGTGTGGCGTTGGCGTCGCTCAACTCAAGACGGAACGTCCGTTCCCTGGAATCGGCCCGGAATTGGTAGGCCGTAGCCGTTCGCATTGCCAGCCGCTTGCCGGTCGCCTCGTCCACCAGCGTCAGCCGAAGAGGGGAGGGAACCTGAGACAGGTTCGGCCAACTGAGCGTTACGTCCTGACCGGGCGCATTGCTGGTCACCACGGCGCGCCAGCGGGTCGAGGAAGAGCGAGGACGAAGATCCATCCCCCACAGACTGCCCCCGGCGGTGTCTCGCGTTCGACTCGATTCGGGCGCAAAACTGACATCGACCCACTGAGGATCCCGCAGCATCACGGGCGGCTTGAATGCCTGGAAGCCTTCACTCCCGCCAGGCAACCCGTCTGACTGCCCGAAGAGATTGCCCGCGCTCACCGCTTCTCCACATTGCGCCCGCATTTCCGCAGTCCAACCCTTGGCGCGGCCCTTCGTGCGTGAAGCTCGAGGAGCGCTTGCGGCGCTCGCGCCGAGGATGGAGGGAACCGACAAAGTAAGGTCCGGCTGGTTAAAGTACATGAACGCGCCCGCTCCAACGCCCAGATGGTCCACGGTACCCTCACGGGCGCTCGGCACAAGCCGGTCCAGGTAACTGGGATCGAAGACCAGCTTGTAGGCTCCCGCTTCCTGGTCCCAGATGTAGCAGTACATTTCGCAATACCGAGACTCGAAGGGCTTCCTCAACTCTCCAGCGAGGGTACCCACTTGTCGTCCGTTCTGCAGAATGAGGATCTCGTCGAGATTCCAAGGCAGACTCCCCAGCCAGGGGTTGCCAATCTGGAACCATCCCTGCCCGGCGGGGAGGAGGAAGCGCTCGCTTGTGTTGGGAGAGGAGGTGGACTTGATAACCAGTGATTTCGGCTGGTCAAATTTCCCCCAGTACCCGTTGCCCCGGAGGAGGTTGAAGTTGGAACCGTCGAAGTAGACGTAGTCGCCCGATCGTATGAGGACGCCGTCGAAATATGCCAGGTTCAGTTGGCTGGGCGGAACCCCGAAGAGCGTGGCCGGATTCACGCCACTCACATCGAAAGGAACGGCGAACAGACTCAGCCCGGCAGGGAAATCGAGGGTGAATTGAACCGGGAGCACTCCGAGGGCCTGAACCGCGTCGTGAACCACCAGGTCCTCGCTGTCCAGGAATACCTGAAGGACCGCGCTCAGGTCCGCCGAGGCGCTCGCCCCGGGACTCATGTTCACGTTGATGATCTCGCTGGCGCCAGGGGCCAACTCTCCAGTTATGTAGCCGCCCTCGCCTCGAATCTGGCTGGTCACGTCCGTCGGTCCAACGCTGTAGGATACGGTCCACCCGGTGGCGTTGGTTTCCACAGCTCGGACAGTGAGCGTCTTTGCTGTGTTCCCGTCATTCTCGACTTTGACCTGGCACGTGGCCGTTGCTCCGGCCGAAGTGTCGATCTGCTCGATCTGATCGCCCTCTGGCACCGGTTGGTATACATTGTCGATGGCGAACGCCGAATCGGGATCGCTGCCCTTCTTGATCTGGAGGTCAGGTTGAAACAGAGCCTGGCCGCCGATGCCTGCGAACGCGAAGATGAACGTGTTCGGTGTACCCAGGTCGGGGCCGCCTTCAGTGTTCGGCTGACCATAGGAGAAAGCCTCAGCGCCCACTCGCGTGATCGCATCATCGGCCTCTGCTTCGGTCCCGGCTGCGCCGTAGAAGGTCCGGAAATGGAAGACCGCCCCCGGATCAACGGTGCCGAAATCAAAATCGAACAAAGCCCCATGGTCATCCGGTCCTGCGTCGGTGAAGGAACCGGTGAATCCGATGTCACTGGGACCTGACAACGGGTCTGCCGAGGCAAAACCGTCGTTGCTTGTAAAAACCAGATTCGTTGCCGACCCTACATTGACGGTCGAGAACTCATCGAAGGCCGTCGGCTCAATGTCCCAGTCCATCACGCGACGATACAGGAGATGGACGGGTGAGGCTGAGATGTTGGTGATGTAGACGTCCACCTGGTAAAGGTTGGGAGTAACGGAAGGATGGTAAGCATGAACCACCCGGAAAGTCGTCCCGACCGTTACCGTCGAGGTTGCCGAGGCAGAGTCGTTGACAAAGCTGTCAACTGTAAGTCCGAAGGATCCCCCAGAGTCTTCATTGGCGCCACCGGAAACAAGGCTCGTGGCATCAGCAACCCCCCAGCCCTCGCAAGGACAGCCTCCCGCAGTCGCCTCAGCTCCCGTGGGCATGTATCGAAGTCCAAGCGCAGTGTCTCCCTCTCCCGAGGAAGGGATCTCGCTGTCCACGTTCAGGTTCCCGGCCGGGTTGATACCCAGCATCACAGTCCCGTTGTTGATGATCACTCCCCCCGGCTGCTGCCTGACCTTTGCGCCGGACTTCCCTGACTCACACCGGTTACGACCGGCTCTCGGCGACGATTTGCGGGGATTTGCACTGGAGTTTGTGATCCCTCCACGGGTTAGAGCGACTCCCAGCAACAAGAACAATA
>JACQGJ010000566.1 GCA_016199605.1 Armatimonadota bacterium
CTGCGAGGTTGGCGACATCAGAATAGAAAATGCACACTTGGGCACGCTGGCATTCCCGTTGACGTCTAAGAAAGGGGATGTGGAGATAAAGGGGGGATAGGGAGATGCTTTTTTGTGTCAGAGGGTGCAGGAGAGTAGATTGAGAGATGTGAAGAGGGGGGCGTCTTTTTGGGGTTGGTCGTTACGTCTCCCTCCTGCCCTTATTCCCCTCCTTACCTCGAGAATAGAAACCAAAGAACATTTCCCCATCTCCACAATCTCCCTCCTTACACTGTTCACTGGTCTTCTGGCTTTCGGGATTCTCTTGGTACAACTCCAGGGCTTCCTCGTCGCGGACATTGCACAAGCCACCCCGATATGATATATTCCCTCCACGTTCCCCGGCCTCTCCTGCTGGGGAGCGGCGTTCCAGCAGCACGAGTGGAGTAGTACCATTTCGTCGTGTCACACACCGTCTCTCGGAGCACGGGATGTCGCCGAAGTTGTACCCAATCTCTCCGTTGCACACATTAGCAGAGGGTTTCTCCCCCGCCACCGCTGGTCGCCTATCGCGATTCCCTGGTGTCTTCCCTTTGACCTTCCGCTTGTTCACAGGGCTCGATGCCACCCGATGCCATAGAGCACCTATCACATTTCAGAGGGACCACCCTTCCCTTCATTCGGAATTGGAGCCGCCCGAACGAGGGGATGGTGTGCATCCGTTGAGGTCATGCATTCCGTCAAGGGATATAGTACGGTGGACCCCGTTGTCACGACAGAAAGACAGTGTGTTGCGCCGTGACTTGATACGTGGTGGCCTTGTACTGGTTTCCGCCGCACTACTGGCAGGTGGTGTTATATTGACTCGCCCCCCGGTGAAGGACCGCGTCACGACGACCGCGCCTTCGTCATCCAGCTTGCGGAGGCCTGGGCCTGCGTCGGTTCGAAGGTCGCTGAGAGTCGCGCCGCCGTCCACTGGGTTTGGCAACCTACAGATTGCGGCTAAAGGCAAACCCAGAGGAGGCTCCACCGAAGGCAAACTGGTCTTCAGTGTTGCCTACAATCTGTCGGACGGAGGATGGCTTGGCCAAACAACACCCATGGAGAACTACTTGGCGCAGATCATCGCGGAAGACTTGACAAAGACGGCAGTCGAGAAGGTAAAGCCGTCACGTTCGAAGGTGCTGCGGGTGGCTCAAGACATGATTGACCTAACGAGAATACAGCCACTGCCAATCGAGGTTGGGGGGCCACTCGTACGTCATGTCGTAGCGCTCTTCAACAGTGCCCACCTGACAACCCAGGAGGTTCGGGACCACATCTTCAATGCCGAGTCCTTGCTGACAAACGCGGGCATTCCCCCGGAAATGACTCGGCGCTTGCGATGTGACCTGAATGCGGTTGCGTGGGAGGTGCGAGCAGAACCTCGTAACAGGCAGGCAGGTTGATCGTCGAGTAGTTTGACTACTCGATGCCGGATAGGTGGATTTGAAATCCGGTCCTCGGAGGTCTGCCCTGCATATACAACCGCAAATCCATAATCATGAGGGTGGGCCTTGTCGGTTGCTTTGCGCTATACTCGTTACGGGTGAAGATCCACCTTTCCCCCTCGCCCTGCCCTCTCCCCATCGGGGGAGAGGGTCGGGGTGAGGGGGTGTTTTCACCCGTAACGAGTATAGAATAGGCGTGGTTTCCGTTGAACCATCATTGAGGTGAAAAGGAGGGCTACTTTGCGAAGGGAAGCACAAGTATCTTCTGACGAATTGCTGCAAGCGGTCAGGCAGTTGAGTCTGTCGGAGCTTGAACGCTTTGTGTCTGAGGTGATGACCTTGCAGGCGCAGCGCAAAGCACCCAGCTTGCCGCAGGTCGAAGCCGAATTGCTACTGAGAATCAATCAGGGCCTCCCGACCGAGGTGCGCGAGCGGTACAACCGACTCATCGCCAAACGCCGATCCGAAACGCTCACTCCGGAGGAACACGCCGAATTGCTGCGGCTGGGAGAACAGGTGGAAACCCTTGAGGCGCAGCGGGTTGAGCGCCTCGCGGAGTTGGCCCAGTTGCGGAAGACGACGCTGCCTGCCCTCATGCAATCCCTGGGCATACGGACGCCGGAATATGCCTGAAGATCGCGTCTCTGACAGGCAGGGAAGGGAAGTCGTGGAGCGCGCGTGGGGTTGCTGTGAGTATTGCCGTAGTCAGGCGCGGTACGCGATGCAATCCTTCTCGGTCGAACACATCATCCCGAAGAGTCAGGGCGGAAGTACCGCGACGACCAATCTGGCGCTGGCGTGTCAGGGCTGTAACAATCACAAGTATACCAAGACTGAAGCGCAAGACCCTGCGGGGGGTAGCCGTGTGTCCCTTTACCATCCGCGACGGCAGCGATGGGGCGACCATTTCGCCTGGAACGAGGACTTCACCTTGATAGTTGGCCTGACACCTACCGGGCGCGCAACGGTTGAGGCGCTGCAATTGAACCGACAGGGACTTCTCAATCTTCGGAAAGTGTTGTACGCGAGAGGCGTGCATCCCCCCTCAGAACCGGAATAGCTCCTGTGCCAGGCAATCGCCAAGACGGAGGTAACTAATGCCATCCACACAAACCCTACTTTACCCCGACACTCTGTTCCACGAGGTGTTCCTGCGGAGCATTCAGGGGGCGCATGAGGGGATTGAGATTGCGACCTTTGTGTTCAAGACGAACTACGGAGCGGCGGCGCCCTCAGATGCGATTCGCGACGTCCTGAAGGCGGCGGCGTAGGTGGAGGCTGCGAGCTCTGTGAGTTCGACGCCCCCGCGGGGTTGCATGACCCCCGGCCTTGCGGCCAGTGGTAAGGCCTTTCGCGCATCCGGGTGGGTGGGCATGTGAACGGTCCGCGGTATCTGACATAAGGCGGTTACGGTGAATCCCCCGGACTTGTTTCAAGGATCGTTAGGATTGTTTCTACACCAGGTGGGTAACCGGGGACAAATCCCGTGGGGCGAGTCCGGGGCATCCGGGAGGAGGTTGGATGGGCGCGTTTTGGATGCAACCGTGATTACCAGATGGGGAAAGAGGGATGAAGAGATGAAAAGGTGCGGGACTCGTGCCATCTACCGTTTCTTCGCAGGCTCCTGAAGAAAACGATCTCGTATCTCCCGCTCGCGATCCGCGTTCGAGAGGCGTCCTTCGTCGGTGAGGATGTGGGGGGTGACGAAGAGGACAAGCTCGGACTCGACTTCTGACTTGTTGGCGCTTCGGAAGAGCGGTCCGAGCAAGGGCAGGTCACCGAGGACCGGAACTTTGCGTTTCGTCGAGAATTTCTGAGAGAGCTTCAGCCCACCGATGACGATCGTTTCCCCATCCTTCACCCGAACGGAAGTTGTCGCTTCACGGGTTGCCAGCAGCGGCAGGCCCGACTGGGGATCGATCTGGTTGATGTTGGAGAAGCGCGTATTGATGAAGGTCGTCACTTCCCCGTTCCCGCCAGTCCAGGGCCGTATCTCGAGTCGCACCCCAATGTCCACCGTTTCGATACGTTCCTGCTGATTCCCCCACTGCAGGAATTGGACTTGGATAAAGCGTTGGCTGCCGATGGAGATGGTCGCCTGCCGTCCGTTCACCACCGCCATGCGCGGGTTTGCCAGCACACGTGCCTTGCCTTTCTGTTCCAGCGCCTTGAGACGAGCCTCCCAGTCTCGTGGCAGTGCGTCGAGCACACGGAAGTTCAATTCCCCGAGCAGCGAATCAGACGTTACTTCACGGCGGTTATCCTGGAAGGTAAGCCCCAGCCCCAAGTCCTTCTCGCGTGTGGAGGTCAACTCGAGAGCCAAAGCCTCAATCAGAATCTGCGGGGGAGCGACGTCGATCTTCTGTAAGTCGGCTCGCACCTTGTCGAGCATTTGAGTCGGCGCGGTCATCACGACAGCGTTCTGCTCATCGTTCTTGTGAAGGTACTGGAACAGGAAAGTTGGCAGCAGACCGGCTGCGGTTTCGGCCTTGACGTAACGCATGGGGAACGTCTCGGTTCCGCTGAGGTTGTAGGGGCCAAGGTCGGTGGGGACGCCTTCACTCAACATGTAGACCCCCCCGCGCTCCAGCAGCGCGAGGCCATAGGCGCTGGCCAAGCCTCGAATGACTTCGGCCACCGGAAGGTCGGTGACGTGGAGGCTGACTTCCTTCTGTACCGTGTCGTCAAGCACGACGTTGATCCCGGTCTCCTGGGCGATTCGCCCCAGCAGTTCGTGAATCTTCGCTTTGACGGCGTGGACGGTCAGTTTTTCATCGTGGTAGCTCACAGACAACGTGCGGGTTGCCCCAGCACTTTCGGTCGCTTTCTCTTTCTTGTTGTTGACCTCGATGGGGCGATCGCTCTCGACGGTGATCGCGATGGCCTGCTGGCTCGGCGTGGCGCGAATCTCAAAGCTGGCGGGTATCTGGTTGTAGATCACGACGTCGAGTCCGACACCCTCTTGCGGATCCTGGGGGACTCCAACGGTGATGTGGCTGACGGGGTACAGACCGACGTTGTAGAGATTCTTCCCGAGCTTGGAACGCGCTCCCGGGAAATGTAAGGGGATGGTCTTGGAGCGGCCCCATTGGAAGCCTGCCCCTTGCTCCCAATCCAGTGCGCCATCTGCTTCGATCTCGATGCTGACGCCATTGCTCAATTGCTTGAACCGCAGGTCAGTGACGTTGCAGTAGACCAGTGCGGACGAAAGCGGTTTGCCGGCAGCCAGGACCATGAGTCCCGTAATCAAGAAAGCGCCGTAGTAGAATCGCTGCGAAGACGCCCGCACAGGCTCAATCCTTTGTTGCATTGTCAGACCACTTCCTTAGTTCCTGCAGCGCCTCTTCGTTGACCTGGGAGGTCTGCACGATTCGGGGTGTCAGAAA
>JACQGJ010000567.1 GCA_016199605.1 Armatimonadota bacterium
GATCGAGGCAAGACGTTCAGCGTTCCGATTCAACTCAACCGTCGCGCGGGAACCGTGACAGTGGGAGCTGAGCGAGGGCCGAAGCTGGCCCTCGGCAGGGAAGGCGTGATCCACGCGGTCTGGTTGGGGCACTACCAGCGAGGGGGCGGAATCTGGTACACACGCAGCACCGATGGAGGACGCACTTTTGAGCCCGAGCGTAACCTTCAGGACACCACCGTCGGTTGCGATGGCGCAACGGTAGTTGCAGACAAGCAAGGCAATGTGTTTGCTTTCTGGCTCGATGCGAGAATTGCTGGGGACAATGAAAGCCCTGTAGCCATACCTCTATTCATGACACGCTCCACCGACAACGGCGCCACGTTCCTGAAGAACGAACCCGTCCGCCATGATCATCCGGGCAGGGCCTGCGCCTGTTGTCGACTTGAGGCTCGGGTAGGTGTCGACGATAACCTTTACCTTGCTTTCCGAAGCGGTTACCGTGACATCCGGGACATCTACCTGCTGAAAGGGCGCAAGACGGACAACGACTTCAAGTCGGTTCGTGTCAGCGTCGATGACTGGAAGTTCAACGGGTGTCCAATGACCGGCAGCCCGTTCGTCGTCATGCAGGACGGCCGCGTGCTGGCGACTTGGATGAGCCGAAACCGTGTCTACTGGTCCGTCTCAAACGCGGGAGCAACTCAGTTCGCCCCGAGGATCGGCACTCCCGATGGAATTGAGGGAGAGAACTATCCCGTCCTGCTCGTTAACCGCAAGAAGGAAGTGCTGCTTGTCTGGAAGAGCAGGCAGGAGGTGAACTGGGCCCTCTACACTCTGGACGGCAAGCTCACCGACCAGCGGGGAACAGCTGGGACGCTACCGGGTCGCAACAAACCAACGGCCTTCGTTGGGTCCGACGACAACTTCTACGTAGTCTTTTAGCACGCGGGTCATTGCTTCCGTGGAAGCGAGGAGTGCCTCTCCGATTTTGCCTACGCCCCTACCCCAACAACCTCCCTCCGGTTCGCGGCAGTTCACTTTTAGAGCCTTGGTCGCTGCCGTTGTTCTCGTAGGTCTTGTCAACTTCTGGACTCTCGTCACCGAGTTGCGAACCGGAAGCTATGCAACCGGCGGCACACCGCCCGCCACCGCCATTGGCGGACTGCTCCTACTCTTGCTGCTGAATCGGCTCCTGCGGGGACGAGGCGGCGCTTTCACCCGCGCAGAATTGCTGATGGTCTACGCGTTCCTCTGCATTGCCATTCCGATGGCAGGCATTGGAATTGTTCGAGCCTTTGTTCCCCATACGACCGTCCTGGAGTACTTTCAGGCTCCGGAAAACCACTTCGAAGAGCTGAACAAGTATCTCCCCTCCTGGCAGAAGGTCACCGACCATCAAATCGTCCGCCAATGCTATGAGGGGTCCCCAGACAAGAAAGTGCCGTGGGGCCCCTGGTTGCCTCCTCTATCGCGGTGGTTCACCTTCTTCGCCGCCATGTTCGCTGTGGTCACCAGCTTGATGACCATTTTCCGGAAACAATGGGTCGAGCACGAGCACCTCTCTTTCCCACTGCTCAATCTCCCGCTTCGGTTGATGGAGACGCATCCCGAGGGTCGCCCGTTTCTGCTGCGCGACCCGGTGTTCTATGTCGGTTTCATGGTTGCCTTTGCCTTTCACGGTCTGAATGTGATGAAGGCCGCTCACCTGTTTGATCGCGCCCCTGGGATGTTGTTCAACCTCGACCCTGCGCTGGGCGGGCGCCCCTGGAATGCGCTGATACCTCTTCACCTCTACAACATGCCCCAGATCGTTGGGCTGGGCTACTTCGTTTCGCTGGAGATCAGCTTCTCCGTGTGGTTCTTCTACTGGTTGGAAAGGCTGGCCGGGATGGTCGGGATCTGCCAGGGATACCAGATTGCCGAATTCCCTTTCATGGTCCAACAGAGCGCGGGAGGCTACGTCGCTTTCGGTCTCTTGTTGTGTTACGTAGCGAGACATCATCTCAGGGATGTCTGGCGGAAAGCAATCTACAACGACCCCACCGTTGACGATTCCGCGGAGCCCCTGTCGTACCGGACGGCCCTCATTGTGCTCGCAGCAGGTGTGGCTTACCTGGTGTTCTGGTGCGTCATTGCAGGGATGGTCTGGTGGGTTGCCACGATGTACCTCTGTTTCCTGTTTGTATTTGCCCTCGTCTACGGACGAATACGGGCGGAGACCGGCGTGCCTTACGCGGTGCTCTACCCCCTCGGCGAACCGAAGAACCTGATGCTCGACGCTCTCGGGTCTATGGGACTCGTGAAATCCCTCGGTCTCAAGAACCTGGTGGTCTTCTCCAGCCTGAGCTGGTTGTCACGACACTACTATCCTGAGTTCATGGCAGCCTACCAGGTGGACGGTCTCAGACTCGCCGAGGAGGCGAAGGTACACCGGCGGACCCTTGTCCGTGTCATGGCAATGGCGATGGTGGTGGGTCTCGTTTTTGCCTTCTGGTCGCACCTGACAGCCTACTACCTGTACGGCGAAAACAACGTGGACAGCGCGACGGGCGGCGGAGATCCGCGGGCGCAGGTGGCCCTCGGTGATTACAGAATCGCCGAGACGTTCTTATGGGGAACGCCTCAGCCGACCCTTCCCCACCTTGCCGGCGCAGGAGTCGGCTTCTTGCTGACCGCCGCTCTCTTCTGTGCGCGGATGATACTGGTCAGGTTCCCCTTCCATCCGATGGGCTTTCTCATGACCACCTGCTACGGCCCCGAAGGCCCGCTGTGGTGGTCCTTTTTCATCGTATGGGTGATCAAGAGCCTGGTCATACGCTACGGCGGGCCCAAGCTTTACCAGCGCTTGTCTCCCGCGTTCATAGGTCTCGCTCTCGGACACTTCTTTTGGGGTGGATTGGTCTGGGGGAACCTGTGCTCGCTACCCTTCGTTCCCACGGCCATCCGACAGGGCTACATGTTGCCCAGGATTTGAGGTGAGTGATCGTATGCGAAGGAAGCTCGTACTACTGCTCTTCCTGGTTGCTTCCTGTTTCACAGGAATAGCCCATGCTGAAGATCGACCCTTGCGGGTTCGACTTTTCGACTTCGAGACCGGGGTTACCGGCTGGCTCGGAAATCCTTGGGGGGGCGGCAAGTGCGGGGCCGAGCCTTCGCTTGACGCCAAGTTTGGGGACGGGGCGCTGCGAGGTTGGTACGCCGACGTGGAGAAGGGCGCGAATGTCATCTGTCCGTACCTTCCCGAAGACGCCGCGTGGCGCAAGTCCCCATGGGGTGGAATCTCCTTCTA
>JACQGJ010000568.1 GCA_016199605.1 Armatimonadota bacterium
CTCGAAGTCGGCACCGGCTTCCACCCCGAGCTGACCGGGCGGGAGAACATCGCTTTCTCGCCGCCGACGGACTTCGACGCGTTCTGCTGCGAGGAAGACCTCAACGGCGCCATCCTGAGCATGTCCCGACGGGAGATTGACAGGAAGTTCCACAAGGTTGTATCATTCGCCGAGAGTAGGGGCAGGCCTTGTGGCTGTCTGGACACACCGGTGATGCGTTACCCCAGCGGCATGCACGTCCGCCTGGCGTTCGCAAGGGCGGCGCATTGGGACCCGGATATCTTTCTGGTAGACGAAGCCTGTCCTGAGCCCGTCGAAGGATGCTGGCGGTGGGAGATGCGGCGTTTCAGAGGAAGTCCCCCGGCAAGATGGGCGATGTGGCGAGGGTAGGACGGGCGGCATGACTCTAGGTGGCCGAACGTTGCGACGGTTCGAAGGATGAGGATATAAGCAATGACCGGTTTGGAGATGGCCCATGAACTACTCGCCGACGCGGAAGTGCGTCTGACGAACCAGCGGTATCGTTCCGCAGTTTCCCGGAGTTACTACGCGGTATATCATGTGGCGATTGCCTTGTTTGAGCACTATGGATACAGTTATAGCCATTTCCGCGGGCGAGGAGGGCGGCCGGCCCGACGGTGGGAGCACAAGCTCATCACGGTAGACTTCCCCATCCAGTTCACGCAAATCCGGTCAGTTTTGGCTTGGGGCGTGGTGATTCGGATGCGGGAATTGTATGATGCCCGATTGGCGGCGGACTATCGGCGTGAAATCGGGATCGACGAAATGGACGCCGGGGATTTTGTCCGTGATGCACGGGACATTGTGACGCAAGTCAAGGAGTTGATGGCCTCATGATCCAACCAATGAAAGAACAAACGGGGATTTTGGGGGACTATGTAGAGGAGATCATTGCGCGGGTTCGGGAAAAATATCCCCAGGCGATTTGTTTGATGCGGGACCTGACCTATGGGGATGAAGATCTCGGTATGGATATCTACGTCCCGCGCGAGGAAGTTCAGGAAGTCAGGCATTACGCCCATGAGGTGGCCTTCAACGCGACGTTGGGCACGGAGTGGCTGATCCTCCCCTCGGTGGCCCCGCTGGAATCCTGCCCGGTGCGGAGGTGAAGAGAGGCCTGGGGTCCGCAAACGATCCGTGTGTTTCACCTGGTCAATGCCCTTTAGTCCTGTAGTCATGTCCAAACCCATCATCGAAGTCCACGACTTGTCGAAGCAGTACCGCCTCGGCGTCATCGGCGCGACGACGCTGCGCGACTCCTTCGACCGCTGGTGGCAGCGCCTCCGCCGCAACGGCCGAAGGGGTGAACGGGTGAGCGGGCGAACGGGTGAAGGGTCAACCAGCCTCCAGCATCCCGATTCCGCAATCCGAAATCCGAAATCCGAAATCACTTCACCCCCTCACCCGCTCAGGATGACTGGATTTGGGCTTTGAAAGACGTCTCCTTCGAAGTCCAGCAGGGCGAAGTCCTAAGAAACACGGAGTGTTGGAGAAACGCAAAGCGTTTCACATCTCTCGGCCGCAACGGCGCCGGCAAATCCACGCTCTTGAAAATCCTCTCCCGAATTACAGAACCTTCGCGTGGCTTCGCGACCCTTCGCGGAAGAGTGGCTTCCCTCCTCGAAGTCGGTACCGGCTTTCATCCCGAGCTGACCGGGCGGGAGAACATCGCTTCCTCGAAGAGGAAGACCTCAACGGCGCGATTTTAGGCATGACCCGGAGGGAGATCGAGCGGAAGTTCGATGAGATCGTCGCCTTCGCTTTTAGCGCCATGCGCTTTGCCCTATGCCCCGTGCCGTTCGCGGCATGTACGTGCGTCTGGCCTTCGCCGTGGCTCCGTGGTCCTGTGGTCATGGGGTCGTATCTGGCCGTGGGGTATGCCGCGTTCCAGAAGTGCCCGGGGAAGATGGGTTTGTAGTAAGGAAAGGTTGCAACACGAATGAGTTCGGTGTTATATTGCAGTCGGGCTACGCCTTGAGGCCCGTTCGGGCTATCCTATCGACGGAGGGTTGCCACAATGATTGCTGTGAAAGCCATGTATGACCGCGGAAATATAAAGTTCTTGGAGCCCTTTCCGCCGGTCGAACGCGCGTTGGTCGCAGTCGTTTTCCAGGACGTGAGCCTGGAGGAAGCTTTGATGTCTTCATATCAGGATGCTGAGGTTGGCTCGGAAGGCCACGAGCCAATGGATGCAGGTGGGGCCGGGACGCTGATGGCCGTGCACGAAGAACTCGCGCCGTACCGAATAGAAGCGGAGGCGGCCTGTGTGGATCGTGAGGGGACCTAACTGATGGCACAGAGGCGTCGCATGGCCCGAGGCGATGTTTACAGGGTGAGTTACGTTTTCCCACACGAACGGGACACTGCGCCCGATGCGGCCGAGGTGGAAAAAGAGCGACCGGTGCTGATCCTACAGAACGACCTTGACAATGACAATGAGCGATATCCCTTGGTGTTAGCCGCACCCATCACAACTCAAAAAACAGACCGCGTATATGAGCAAGATGTCTTGCTGCCTGCTGGGGAAGCAAACCTCACGCACACCTCCAAAGTACTGCTTGGACTCACACAGCCGTTCCTGAAGTCTCGCCTCGGCCAAAGGGTCGGGCGTATTTCGCAGGTCAAGATGAAACAGGTGGAGTTGAGGCTCTTGCGTTTGTTCGGCATTTTGCGCAGAGCGGAGGGTTCTTCAAGCGGCTCTGCCGAAAGGTAGCAGTTCACCCTCAACTGTAAACTGGTCTTTCCGTCAACATTCAGCCCATGTCCAAACCCATCATCGAAGTCCGCGACTTGTCGAAGCAGTACCGCCTCGGCGTCATCGGCGCAACGACCTTGCGCGACTCCTTCGACCGCTGGCTCACGCGCCTCCGGCGCAATGGGCGAAGGGGTGAAGGGTCAACCAGCATCCAGCCTCCAGCATCCCGATTCCGCAATCCGAAATCACTTCACCCCCTCACCCGCTCACCCCCTCACCCGCTCAGGATGACTGGATTTGGGCTTTGAAAGACGTCTCCTTCGAAGTCCAGCAGGGCGAAGTCCTAAGAAACACGGAGTGTTGGA
>JACQGJ010000044.1 GCA_016199605.1 Armatimonadota bacterium
CAAGCAGGACAAGGGGAAACGGGCAAAACCGGGTTGTCAAGGTATCAGTCAAACTACGTCAGAACCTGGGGGGAAGTTTCCCCAAAACGCGGGGGTAAGTTCTGGCGTCTTCGCTCAAAATTGCCCCCAAACCCCCTTTGCAGGGGTACTTGTACTTCTGGGGGTAAGTCTGATACCCCGCCCTCAGGAAGCCTTGTCCCACATGGCTTCCTGAGTATTGAACAGTCTCTATTGCCAGTAGTCCGTGCTATCTCCTTTGCCTGACAAAGCGCACAGATAAGACACGGCAGTTCGTCCCGCCCCGCAGTAAGAATCGTATCCTCCCTGCCGGTATCGTATCCAATCCCACATCAACCCGAATCCTGCCGCCCACCAACTTCCTGATCTGGTAATCCGTGAGCATTACCTCCTCGGAAATCAATCTCTTGAATTGCCTCTGTAACCGGCTCGGCCTTCCTGCTGCACGCGCCTGAAGCATCCATTGGTCGAGGAAGCGCAAGGTCGGCTGTAGCTTCGTATCCCTGATCAGACTTGGAACACCATCCCGAACAACATAGACTTCTTCCCGTCCAAACAGCGGCGTGGCAGCGCTGGTAAAGAACGACCGGGACTCATCAATACTCACGAGAGTCATACGGTTGCCTTTTACCTCAGCGCCACCATAGTCGAGTATGATGATTCGTTCCATGGACCTGATGGGTCGATAGCCCTGCGCAACACGAGTCAGGAAGTCAACACGAGACCCTATGCGGTTCCCTTGCATAACGCGATCGGACTTTATCATCAGACCTCCATCGGGAAGGAACACAGGAAATTGATGCCAGGGCACCAGCCACTCCAACGCGGGAGGGACTTTACACCGCCTGCAGGTGCTCGTGTCAAATACGGCAAGTCGCGAGGCGGGGCCGTAATTGGCACTGATTGCCACTCGATTGCCGTGTCTTGCGGCCGACACACTGACCCATCTATACTCCTCTACGGGGTAAACCTCTCCTTTGTTCTGTCGTATTGCCTCATCGTATGGCTTCAGCGCCTCTCTGATCTGCCCGTCGATGAGTCGTGGGTTCTGATGGATCAGCCCATATACTTGCCCTATCAGTATCTCCAGCACCTCAATCGCCGTCGGGTTGGGATTCTCACCGGGAACAGTCGCACCGAGCTTGGCGTCAAGCTCTTGAAAGCGGAGGAGTTGATCCTCGGCGTGCAGAATACTCGAAGTTAATGTGAGGACCAGGATAGCGATGATCGCCATCGATGACCGTCGACACATGACTGTCACTCCCAGATTGCGTGAACGGCATCGTTTGCCTGTTCGCCATTCTAACCCTCGCGTTCCAACTGAACAACAGCGAGTTTTCTCGAATTCTCCACCTTCGTCTCGACATCGCGCTCGGTGATGACCGAAGTCCAGACCCGCCCATGGTCTTTCTCCGATGGATAGAAGTCCCTCCAGGTTCTCGAAGTCGAACGTGAGACAGGTACGCTCGACAGGCCACTCATGAGGGACCTCAACCGTCCCCCAAAGGAAGACCGTCTGCAACGCAGGCCAGCGGGAAGTGTCGGGAACCGAACCCCACTCGTCAAGATACTCATATTCTCCCGGGCGTAGATGGTGGGCAGCGCGTCCCCGCCACGGGGTCACCGGTCGGCTCTCCACTACCGCCAGGTTCTTCAGCATATCGAGCTTGGCTCGGATGATTCTGTGATCCATGTAGTTCCTCTCTCTGCGGAAACCGTCGAAAGGATTCGAATCCTACACCAGCCCGGCGCAGAGACCGAAAGTCTCCTCGGCCTCCTCGACCGTGGCGATCCCGACGACCGTCGCGTCCACCTCCGGCCGCCTCAACACATACTGCATCGCCTCTCGGGGCGGAATCCGTCCCATCGCCAGAGGCTTCATCGCAATGACCTTCTTCGAGGTTCGTGCGAGGACCTCAAGCACCTGCTCTTCGCACGGGCACATCCGCCAGGTGATTCGGTTGACTGGCGTGTTGACAACTGCCACGTCATACTTCTCCGCAGCAGGGACTGTCTCCCCCGCGTTGTGTGTGGACATTCCTGGGACGAAACCGGCTCTCCGCGCTTCCTCCATGAGGGCCGCGAATTCTGGCTGGAAGTCGCTCTGTGCCTTGATGAAAAGGGCGTCAGTTCTCTGCCCGTGCAGGAGCGTGACCTGGCAGTTCGCCCGTTCCAGAAGCGCACGGTGCTCTTGGAAGTCCGGCCCCACAATGATGAAGGACGGAATCGTCACTCCCGTCCCCTTGCACGCCGCTTCCAGCGCAGTCACGACGTCTTCACACTTCGTCCCACCGGTCGAGAGCATCATCCCTCTGACACCCAACTCAATCGCGCGTGTGATGATCGCCTCGATGGCGGCGGCCTCCGAGAACCGCCGCTCATATTCCTTCGTCCTCGCCTGGCTCAAATATGAGAAGCCGAGGAACGGATTGTGCCCTAACAGGACCTTCGAGAAAACCCGATCCTCCACCTCGAACCGCGGAAAGACCCCGCACTCCTCCTCCATCTCACACCTCTCTACTCAAGATTGCTGCTCGCCGACCCACTGACCTACCCTCTCAGCTTCTCCAGCAATTGCCGCGCGGCGATGATGTCTTGTTTCTGCTGGTCGCCGGAGATCTCCCGTTCTATCGTCAGGTAGCCCGTGTAGCCGATCTCCTTCAGCTTGGCGATGAACTTGTCCATGCCGACATCGCCCTGCCCGAGAGGAGCCTCCGTTCCCAACTGCCCCGGCGCGGTTGGCCACTTGCCGTCCTTGCAGTGGCAACTCACGACGTAATCCCTCAGCACGTCGAGAGCCGCAATCGGCTCGCCCGACCCGTAGAGGATCATGTTCGCGGGGTCGAAGTTTACCTTCAGATTGGGACGCCCGACGTCTTCGATGAACCTCTTCAGAGCTGCTGCGCTTTCCTGGCCTGTTTCCAGACCAAACATCTGTCCGTTCGCCGCGCAGTGGTCGCAGACCTCACGCACCGCCTCGACGACTTCCCGGTACACCGGCTCCGAGGAGTCCTCCGGTACGAAGCCGATGTGCGCGCAGACTTCCTTCACACCGAGGCGGTCTGCGAAGTCCGCGATCTCCTTCGACTTCTGCAACCGCTCGGACCGCGTCGTGGGGGGAACCAGTCCGACCGTCTGCTGCACCGTGGGAATGTCCGCGTACGACTCGCCGGGGAATCCGCAGAAGACGGCAGTGATCGTGATGCCTCCCGCGTCAATCGCCTTCTTGAGCTGTTCGAACTTCTCTCCACTCAGGTATTCGTCCGGCGGGCAGCCCATCTGGGCGTTGTTGACTCCCACCTCTCTGACTTTCCTCAGGCTTTCCTCCGGGTCATCCCCGACGCCGAGCATGACGCCGATAGCCATCTTCTCCATCAAAGCACCTCCGCTGTGTTTTGTGACTCAGGCAGGATAGATGAGAATTGGGAGGGTGTCAATGGGGCGTTTCCCCCCTCAACTCTTGCGCAGTACAGCGGCAATCTGCTCAATCAGATCTCCCGCAAGTTGGCGTCTCTTGAGTAGTGTCTCGGTGGACAAAGTATAGGTGCAAGGATCCTTCACCACCTCATCGGGCACTGCCAACGCGATTCTGGCTTTCGCAAGAAGCGGTGGCGGTCCTCCCTTTCGCTCCAATTGGGTCACGAGGCTCTCGAGGGTTTTCAGATAGTCGTAGTCTTCCATGCCGTCACGGAACGCTTTGAGGCGGATGCTCTGGTAGTAAGTGTGGTCGGGGCCTGGAAGCAGCAGGTCGTAGCAGGGAGTCTTCGAGAACTGGCGAACCGTTGGCCAGGATTGCTGCTCGGCCTCAAAGATGCTGTCTTTCTCGCTCGGCTGCGGCCAGGGATTCATTGCGAAGAACAGGTAGCCAGGGATGTCCCACTTGTAGCACATCCACGGCACAATTCGTCGCGTGATGTTCGGGTCGCGCACGTAACCATCCGGTGTGTAGCCGCCCTTGTCGTTCTTCGTTTGTGAGCCGCAGGTGTAAACCTTCTGCGCGATGCCGTTCGCGTCCTGGTCTTTCTGCATGATGTCCTTGACATCCCAGTACCAACCCAACTGCGGCGCCCACGCGTCAACGGTTCCCCTCGCCCGGGCAAAGTGGTGGGCAGGATACGTCCCCCAACTCATCAGCTTGAGTTCCGGCACCCACTGCTTGAGCTGCTTGTGTATCAGAAGCAGCAGGTCCATCCGGGTCACATCGTTCGGCTCATCCACCGACTCGTACCAGGCGCTGTCCAACATGCCGATCTCTTTCAGGTTCTTCACGTAGGCTTTCCAGAACTGCTCGAACAGTGGAGTCTTCGTCCAGATATCGTCCAGCGGAATCGTCTTCGGTGGAGCGCCCCAGCAGTTCGCAAACTCGGTCACTTCACCGGACTTGGCATCTCTGATCTTCACCGCGCCATAGCCGCCGCAGAAGAACGACGCCCAGCCCTGGTTGCATTCCAGATTCGGGTTCCACGCGTTCACGCCGCATTTCTTGGCGGCGAGGACATAGGGATTGAAGTCGGAGAAATCGAACTCGTATTTCTCCTCGCCGACGCGGGTGATCTTCAACTTCGAGTAGATGTGAATGAAGAATGACGGCATGGCGCTGATGCGGTTGCGCTGCGCGATGCGATAGACCTCCTCCATCTTCTCGACGGTGAGCGGATAGCCCCACCAGCCCAGCCCGTGAGTGGAAATCCAGAAGTCGTTCTGGAGTAAAGGAACTTCGGGAAGCGCGAAGCTCCTGACCGTCACCGCGACCGGAACCGTCTGTCGCCCCGTCTCCGCTTCGATGAACACTTGTCCTTTGTAAGTGCCGGGAGCTGTTTCACGC
>JACQGJ010000580.1 GCA_016199605.1 Armatimonadota bacterium
ACGGATCCCCTTCATGCACTTTCTCGACGGCTTTCGTACTTCCCACGAAGTTCAGAAGATCGAGTTGCTGACTGACGAGGATCTGGGAGCCATGATCGACGACAACCTGATCCTGGACCATCGAGCCCGGGCGCTTTCGCCGGAGCACCCCGTGCTCCGAGGAACCGCACAAAACCCGGACGTCTTTTTCCAGGCAAGAGAGACGGTGAATCCTTTTTACGAGGCGTGTCCCGACATCACTCAGAAATCCATGGACCACTTCGCACAGCTCGTGGGTCGCCAGTATCTGTTGTTTGAGTACCACGGCGCCCCGGACGCGCAGAGCGTTCTCATTCTCATGGGATCAGGATGCGAAACCGTCCACGAAACAGTTGACGCTCTGCAGGAGCAGGGAGAGAAAGTTGGGGTTCTCAAGGTGCGGCTCTATCGGCCCTTCGATGTGAGGCGTTTCGTGGAGAGCCTGCCGGCCACTGTCAAGAGAATCGCCGTGTTGGACCGGACAAAGGAGCCAGGCAGCGGCGGTGAGCCTTTGTACCTCGATTCCATCTCCGCCCTCCACGAAGGAGTTGCCAACGGTTGGGGCAAGCTCACCAGGATTCCCACCGTTGTGGGCGGACGGTACGGATTGTCCTCCAAGGAGTTCACTCCCGCGATGGTCAAGGGGGTTTTCGACAACCTTGCATCGGACGCTCCGAAGAACCACTTCACCATCGGCATCAACGACGATGTCAGTCATACAAGCCTTTCTTACGATCCAACCTACTCCACGGAGTCGAGCAAGGTAACCCGCGCCCTTTTCTATGGCCTCGGGGCGGATGGTACAGTGGGGGCCAACAAGAATTCGATCAAGATCATCGGTGAGAACACCGACAACTTCGCCCAGGGGTACTTTGTCTACGACTCCAAGAAGTCAGGCTCGGTCACGGTTTCCCATCTCCGCTTTGGCCCTGAACCGATTCGGTCAACCTATCTGGTAACCGAAGCTAACTTCGTCGCCTGTCACCACACGGGTTTTCTTGAGCGATACGATATGCTCACGAACATCTCACCCGGTGGGACGTTTCTTCTCAACACTCCCTACGGCCCCGACGAGGCTTGGAGTCACCTGCCACGTTCCGTGCAGCACCAGATCATCGAGAAAAACCTGAAGCTCTTCGTGGTCGATGCCCACACCGTCGCTCGTGAAAGCGGAATGGGTGGCAGGATCAACACGGTCATGCAGGCGTGCTTCTTCGCTATCTCGGGAGTGTTGCCCAAAGCCGAAGCCATCGAGGCGATCAAGGATTCGATCAGGAAAACCTACGGGAAAAAGGGCGATGAGATCGTCCAGATGAACCTCAAAGCCGTCGACCAGACCCTCGAGCATCTGTTTGAGGTGGAGGTCCCCGATCAGGCCGACGGTGATATCGAGCTGCCTCCGCTGATTCCCGAAGAGGCGCCTGAGTTTGTGAGAGACGTTGTATCCGAGATGATTGCGGGATGCGGCGACGACCTTCCCGTCAGCAAACTGCCTCTCGATGGCACGTTCCCGGTGGGAACTGCGGCCTGGGAGAAGCGGAACATCGCTCTCGAGATTCCGGTGTGGGACGAGAACGTGTGCATCCAGTGCGGCAAGTGCGCGATGGTGTGTCCTCACAGCACCATTCGCATCAAAGTCTACGCCCCCAAGGATCTCGAAAACGCTCCGGTCACCTTCAAGTTCTGCGAAGCCAAAGAAAGGGACTGGGCGGGGCTGAAGTATTCCATCCAGGTCGCGCCGGAGGATTGCACCGGTTGCGGCCTTTGCGTGGATGTATGCCCCGCGAAGAACAAGTCCGAGACCCGCCTGAAAGCGATTAACATGCAACCCCAGCCGCCGCTTCGGAAGCAGGAAAGCGAGAACTGGGACTTCTTCCTGAAGATTCCCGAACTCGATCGTCTCCAGATCAAAACGTCGAGTATCCGCCAGCAGCAGATCCAGCAACCCCTGTTCGAGTTCTCAGGAGCTTGCTCGGGCTGCGGTGAAACCCCGTATGTCAAACTGGTCAGCCAGTTGTTTGGAGATCGGTCAGTCATCGCCAATGCTACGGGATGCTCGTCGATCTACGGCGGCAACCTGCCGACAACTCCCTGGACCAAGAACAGCGACGGACGCGGGCCTGCCTGGTCCAACTCTCTTTTTGAGGACAATGCCGAGTTTGGTCTGGGTTTCCGGTTGTCGATCAACAAGCAGAAGGAGTACGCCCAAGAGCTGTTGAAGCAACTGGCGAACGTTACAGGGGACGATCTCGTGACAGCCCTTCTGACGGCCCGGCAGAAGGACGAGGCCGACATTTACGAGCAGAGGGAACGCGTGGAATTGCTCAAGGAGAAGCTGGGGAGCCTTGTGCCCGGCGACCCCACTCAGCAGAAGCGGATCAGGACGTTGCTCAGCGTCGCCGATATGCTCGTGAAGAAGAGCGTATGGATCATCGGTGGCGATGGCTGGGCCTACGATATCGGTTTCGGCGGACTGGATCACGTGCTGGCAGTCGGACAAGACGTGAACGTTCTCGTCCTCGACACCGAGGTCTACTCCAACACGGGAGGGCAGATGTCGAAAGCCACTCCCCGGGCGGCCGTGGCCAAGTTCGCGGAGGGGGGCAAGCCCGCCACCAAGAAGGACCTGGGGCTGATCGCCATGACCTACGGCAACGTTTACGTCGCCCGCGTGGCCATGGGAGCGAGAGACGAGCACACCTTGAAAGCTTTCCTCGAAGCGGAAGCCTACGAGGGTCCGTCGTTGATTATCGCCTACAGCCATTGTATCGCCCACGGGATCAATATGACCACGGGCATGCAAAACCAGAAGGCTGCCGTGGAGTCCGGTCAGTGGCCCCTGTATCGTTACAATCCCGACTTGGCTGATCAGGGCAAGAACCCCTTCCAGCTCGACTCGAAGGCCGCCAAAATCCCGGTCAGAGATTACTTTCTCATGGAGAACCGTTTCAAGATGCTCACCAAAAGCAAGCCTGAAACCTCCAAGCGGCTTTGGGAGGAAGCGCAGAAAGACGCCGACACTCGTTGGCGCATGTATGAATACCTGGCGGCTCGGAA
>JACQGJ010000570.1 GCA_016199605.1 Armatimonadota bacterium
CGCCGTGCCGTTCCTGACACGGCAGGAACGAAACGTATCGCCCGGCTGGAACGGCACGGCGACCGTTCACTCTACAGTAGCCAAACCTCATTTTGGAAAATGCACACGATTCAGATCTTCGGATTTCAATCCGGGGAGAGATGAGGTATAATCCCCAACGTCACAAAAGCGAGAAGGAGCAGCGCTCTGGAAATCACCATCTATCACAACCCGAAATGCAGCAAGAGTCGCGAGACGCTTCAACTTCTGAGGGAGCGAGGGATCGAACCTGAGGTCGTTGAGTATCTCAAGACTCCTCCCGATGAGTCCACGCTCGACCGTCTTCTGAAGCTGCTCGGACTGGAACCGGACGAACTGCTTCGCAAGAAAGAGGACGAATATCAGCAACTCGGACTGGGAGAGAAGAAGTTCAGTCGCGACGAGCTGATCCGCGCGATGGTCGCGCACCCCATACTGATCGAGCGGCCCATCGTCGTCAGTGGAGACCGCGAGCGCGGTAACCGCGAGCGCGGTCTCCGCGCAGTGTTGGGCCGTCCCCCCGAGAAGGTTCTGGAGCTGCTGAGATGACGGAGGAGCAGGGATGATTAATGTTGTGGTTCTTGGCTACGGCTTTGCCGGTCGGGATTTCCACTGTTACCTTGTCAGGCAGGCAGACGGGCTGAACCTGTATGGCGTTTGTTCCAGCTCTGCCGAGAAACGCGCGTCAGCCGAACAGCGTTGGGGCGTGAAGACGTTCTCCAGCCTCGAGCAGGCCTTGCAGGACGACAACGTCCAACTGGTTGTCCTTGCGACGCCCCACGACGTCCACTGTGAACAAGCTTTGCAGGTCATGAACGCAGGGCGCCACTGCGTGACTGACAAAGTCATGTGCATGAATGCCGACGAAGCGAACCAGATGGTCGAAGCTTCACAGAAGAACGACGTGCTGCTCAGCGTTTTCCATAACCGTCGCTGGGACTGGGACTATCTGACGTTACGCAAGGTGATTGATGAGGGACTGATCGGCAAGCCCTTCCATTTTGAGTCGAGCATCATGGGATACGGGAAGCCTCGCGGCTGGCGGGCGGAGACCTCGCACAGTGGTGGATTGCTCTTCGACTGGGGAGCGCATCTGCTGGACCAGGCCCTGCTGCTCGTGGAGTCTCCCGTTCGGTGGGTCTTCTGTGACATCCAATACGGTCGCTGGGGCATCGACATCGGCAATCACGCGAAGTGGCTGCTCAAGTTTGAGAACGAGACGCTGTTCCAGATTGAGCTTAGCAACCTGAGCCGGACAGACCTGCCTCGGTGGAGAGTCCTGGGAGACCGGGGGGCTTTCCTCAAGTGGGGTCGGGATCCTCAGGAGCCGGCAATGATTCGGGGAGATATCGACGGGGCGACAGAACCGGAAGAGCATCACTCCCGGGTGACCACTGAGATCAACGGGATGGCGTGCGACCTCAGCATCCCCAGCGTTCGTGGAAGCTGGAAGTCCTACTATCAGAACGTCAGTGATGCACTGAACAAGGGAAGCGAGTTGATTGTCAAACCCGAGCAAGTCGCCCGAGCCATGCGCGTCTATGATGCAACCGTACAATCGGCCCAGAAGCAAGAAGTGGTGAGGGTCGGAGGATGAGGTCACACCTGCGTCGCGGGCGGAGCGGATTCACGTTGATCGAGCTGCTGACCGCGATCACGATTATTGCGATCCTCGCAGCCATGCTTTTCCCCACCTTTGCCCGCGCCCGCGAGAAGGCGCGACAAACGAGTTGTCTGTCCAACCAGAAGCAAATCGGCCTGGCGCTGGCGATGTATAGCAGCGATTACGATGATACGGAAGTCCTTTCCGACAGCGGCACGGGCGGCGTCGGGGCGACGCCGTACTGGTACGACATGTTGAAGCCCTACACGAGGAACGGGCAAGTCCTTCGTTGTCCCAGCGATCACGAGGCTGTTGCCAATGCGGTCTCCTCCTACCGCTTCGCGGCGGGGGTCTTCGGGCAACCGGAGAGCGCCTATCCCGATCCGTCTTCTGCTCCTGTTCTCGCTGAAGGAGTCGGCAACCTCGGACCAGCAACCTGGACGGGAACTCCCTTCGTCGGAAACCCAACTCCTGGTACTGCGGTAGACGCCGGCAGCGGGATACGGCGAAGCAGACACAACGGCGGCGCGCTGATCCTCTACCTGGACGGCCATGTGACGTGGAGGACCCCTGCAAAATCTGTAGATGTGAACGGCGACCCTTTTTAGAAGCTCCGCCGCCGTCCGGGCTGGAACCACACAGGACGGGTGGTCAGCGTCACAGGTACGGCTCCGTCCTCTCATGCCAATCTGTGTTCAACCGTGGAGACTATAGCTTATGTACTGTAAGATCATCGCCTGTGAGATTGCCTTTCGCGAAATCTGCTCATGCGTCGCCCGGTCCACGAGCCTGCACGATCCTGAGTTTCTCATTCAGGGCTACCATGACAATCCCCTCCTCGGGATGGAGAAGATCCAGGAAAGAATCGACGCCGTTCCCCAAGGCAAATATGATGCCATCCTCGTCGGCTACGGCCTGTGTGACAACATCGTCCGTGGTTTGACCGCCCGGCATACTCCCCTGGTGATACCCAGAGCCCACGACTGCATCACCTTCTTCCTCGGTTCCAAGGAACGCTACTTGGAGCATTTCAAAGGCAGCCCGGGCACCTACTACTATACTTCAGGCTGGCTCGAGTACCGCCAGCGCGGCGGTGAACGCGTGGCCCGGATGCAGGGGGCCGGCATGGGGGGCGTGCAGACCTACGAAGACATGGTGGAGAAGTACGGCGAGGACAACGCAAAGTTCCTCTGGGAGTCGATGGGCAACTGGATGCAGCACTACAGTCGAGGTTGCCTCATCAGCTTCAGTTTCAACGAACCCCTGAAGCTGAAAGAACAAGTGCAGGAAATCTGCGACGGATATGGTTGGAGGTTTGAGGAGACCCCGGGAGACCTCAAACTCCTACAGGACTGGCTTGACGGAGACTGGATCGAAGAGGATTTCCTGACCGTGCAGCCGGGTGAGGTAGTTCAGCCCTCCTACGATGAC
>JACQGJ010000571.1 GCA_016199605.1 Armatimonadota bacterium
CGGTAGCGGGGGATCAAATCGTCATAATCCGGGTAGATGAATTCTCCCAGCCGTTTCGTCCACTGCCATTTGAAACCTTTGACCGCAAGGGCTTCTTTTCCCGCCTTCACCGGTGGAAGGCTGTCCGGGGGAAAGAGCGAGAAATAAGGCTCGGGGGCCTGGTAGGGATTGTGTGGCTCCGCGAACGAAAGCCACAGGAAGAACGACTGGTTCTCGAGGGAGTGAATCCATTGCAGCGCCTCGGAAACGGCTCGATAAGGCCCCTGGCACTCGACGCGGAAGGGCGTTGGCTCACAGGCGACCCCGTGGTTCAACTCCGTCAGCCATTGGTCGAAAGCTTTCTCTTCGGGAGTCCGCTCTTCGCCTTGCCCCCCGCCGTGACTCAAAGGGAACCAGTGGTCCACCCGATCGGGCGTCAGGTGCGAGTGATTCTTCCCGATCAGCGCCGTGGCGTAGCCCTGTTCACGCATTACACCAATCAAGTCCTGCGAATACGCCGCGTGCTCGACTCCCAGGTTCTCGCGCACCCGATGCACGCTGGGAAACCGTCCCGTTAGAAAGCTGATTCGCGCCGGGACGCAAACGGGAGCCGATGTGTAAGCGCGGTTGAACCATACGCCTTCCCGTGCCAGAGAGTCGAGAAAGGGAGTCGTATCCAGAGCGTAGCCCTCACGCGCAGAAACGTCCGCGCGTTGCTGGTCCGTCATGATGACGATGATGTTGGGACGGTGTGTCATAACCCTACTCTCTTCCCTCGGAGGACTGCAAAGATGTCCCGGATCAACGCATCGGCGAGCAGAGTATCGGGGTAAAGGATCGTGCCGACCGTGGACCATTGTGGTCTCCTGTGCGGGTGTATACGTCTACTGGCGATGGTCAATGGTTGAGGGTTCGGGAGTTCGCCTCACTAACGTTGCGGATCAGACCCGACTACAGGCCGTCGCCTGCCTCCGCTTTGCTCGAAATCTCTATCGTTGTTCAAGGATCTTCAGTTCTTTCTCGGCTTCCCTTTCCTTCATCTCCGCGCGGGGAAGATAACACCGATGTGCCGAAGCGTCAACCCACACCCCCACACTACTTCTCCGTCGGGCCTTGCGGGTCCTTGTCGTCCTCCGCGTCGCCGGCGCTGTCGCTGCTCTCCTCCGTGGGGATCTCGCGAACCTGGTTGCGAACGAAGGTACCCTCGACCTCGTTGGGTTCGTCGAGAACGGCGTCGAGGCGCCCGTTCTCGGAGTTCAGCCACTTGCGTCCACTGAACAGCCCTCGACGTCTTCGATCGATGCCGGAGAGCAGGTTCCTGGAAAACGTCCTCTTCTGTTGAGACGGAGCGATACTATGCAGGATTCCATTCGCGGAGTATCATTCAGTGGACGACAGTTCAGTGACGATCGCAGGCACGACGGACTATCCATTGGGGCAACTAAGGGGCTGTCCAAAAACGACTCCGCGTTTTCTCTGTTGTGAGACAGTTGCACTGTCGAACCCGGTAGCCTGCGGGGTTCGACAGTGCAACTGTCTCACAACAGCGCCCTTGTATACGAAGACGCAGAGTTGTTTTTGGACAGCCCCTAAAGTCAGTGCGCGCAGGGCCGGAAGCATGCGTTCGGAGGGAGGTGAGTGACGACCCGTTGGGGTGTGAAGGGTAAGCGTATCTTGCAGTGTTGTTCGATCCCCGCGGAGGCAGGTCTCCGGGGGGGAATCATCTTCAGGAGGATCTTCGCAATGAAATCGCGTGGTTTTACCCTCATAGAGCTGCTGGTTGTGATCGCCATCATCGCGATCCTGGCCGCTATCCTTTTCCCTGTGTTTGCTCGAGCGAGAGAGAAAGCGAGGCAGGCCAGTTGCCAGAGCAACATGAAACAGATCGGGCTCGCCCTCACGATGTACCGGAATGACTACGATGAGACGAACTTCCGGTACTATCTGAACAACACCGGAGGATTCACACCGGTGGGCGCCTCAGGACCCGCGGACTGCTACGTGTGCGCGGCGGATGTATTCCAGCCCTACGTCAAGAACGTTCAGATCTTCCGGTGCCCGAGCGGGGCGTCCGGCGCCGGGCTCGTCGACGTTCACAGCAGCTATGCCATGAACTGTTCCATCAACGCGGCGAAGGACGCCAGCATCGGTGCTCCTGCCAACACGATCGCGTACGTGGAAGCCGGATGTCATTACATCAACCCGGTCGGCTGCTGGGGTGTAAACCAGTCCGACGGCTTCCGCCTGCAAGGAAGTCGACACAACGGCGGCTCCAATGTGACCTACTATGATGGGCACTCGAAGTGGCAGAAGGAGTCGTGGCTTCTACAGAAGTCAAAGTACCAGATTGACGGCGCTTAGTGAAGAGCAGCCCTGCGAATCAATCAAGAACTGCAAAACCCCTGTGAGCTTGTGTCACAGGGGTTTTGTGCTACAATGGCGGCAGCTTTTACCTTCGTCTTGCAGAGAGTGACCCATGAGAGATCTGTTTACGGCACTGTTGCCCCGGAGCCGAACAACCGTGCCGGCGGTGTACCTCGTCTTATGTTTGTTTCCCCTCGCTGCCAGTCTCGCGGAAGACCCTGACTGGCTGACGAACCCCGGCTTTGAGACTTCGAAAGGAGAACATCCCGACTCCTGGGATCTGGGCATGGAAGGTGTCGGCAAGGGCGAGGCGGTTTGGCAAAAAGGAGACGCGCATTCGGGTGAGCGGTGTCTGCGCGTACAGTTGACCACCAACGGAGACTACTACATGGGTCGGCAGCGACTGAGCCAGCCGGTCACCTCCGGGGAGCTGTACCAGATCAGTGGCTGGTATCGCAGCGATGCCGAGATCGTCGCCCATCCGTGCGTTTACAACGTCCGGGGAGACGGCTTCGTCCTCTCAGCCTGGGAGTCCGCGCTGCCGAAAGCAGAGAGGTGGACCCGATTTCATTACACCTGGAGACCGCCGGATGGGACAATCCGATTCGAGATTCAACTGCGCGCTCAGAGTGTCATCGGCACAGCCTGGTTCGATGACATGACTCTCGGCCCTGCCGCGCAACTCGAGGCAGAGATGAAGGCGCGCATGGCGAAAC
>JACQGJ010000572.1 GCA_016199605.1 Armatimonadota bacterium
CCCTCACCCCCTCACCCCCTCACCCCTTCGCCTCTTCACCCGTTCCGTCTTCTGCCCACTCCACCTCGGTCTCGACAATCCGCGGCATGTCCTTGTCGTGCCCCAGCAGGCGGTTGGCGAGGGCGTGGGCTTCGTACTGGAGGAGGTGCCGCTGCTTGATGTTGCGGGTCTTCTTCGAGTCGCCGCGGACGGGATAGCGCACCGATTGGTCGAGGCGCTCGTTGAGATCGGTGATGAGAAAGGCTTTGCCGTCCTGGTTGAGCGTCATGCCGCCTCCGGGGAGGTCGTCGAAGTATTCCTTGCGGACCTTGCGGCCGGTGAAAAGGAGCACGACGCAGCGGTCGGCGAGGATGCGAAACGGCTCGATCATGTCGAAGACGAGAGACTTCTTGTTGTAGTTGTCGGTGTGGAGGAAGCCGACGAAGGGATCGAGTCCGGCGATGATGCAGGCGCGCTCGACCTGCGAGTAGAGGACTCCGTAGGCGTAGTTGAGCATGGCGTTGAACTCGTCTTTGGCGGGTTGACGGCTTCGGCCTTCGAAGTGAAACTCCTGCGGCATCAGGTCGCTGAGGCAACCGAAGTAGGCGCGCCCGCCTGTCCCTTCGAGGCCCATGAGAGTGCTGCGCCTCTCGTCGATAGTCCCGGAAAGCTCGGTGATCCTGGCGAGGCAGTTGACGAGCGTGGCCACCGGCGAGGTGAAAACGTCCTCTTTCTCCGGTCTTCGCCGCGACAGTTGGTCGAGGAAGTCGAGCTGGTTCCGGAGCTTCTTGAGGGTCCATTCGCGGACGATGGTAAGCCCCTCGTCAGTCTCTGCAATCTCCAACTGGCGACGTCGGATTGCCGCGGTGCTTCCCATCTTCGATTGCCAGACGCGGGCGTAGGGGTCGCCGAACTTGTCGAGGAAGACCACGTCGATGTTGTGCTGGTTGGCGAGCTGAAGGGCATCGGTGGAGAGGTGCGCGCCGGTGGTGAGGAGGATGCTCTCTACCTTGTGTGCGGAAACCTGGAACTTGCGCTCTCCCGCCTGCACGAGAAACGTCTCGCCCTCTTTGCGGAGGCTGGAGCCGAAGGTGTTGATGACGAGTTGCATTGCTTGTCTCCCAACACTGAACGCTTGTGATATCGCCTACGGCCACCTGAGAGGCATGGGCCTCAGAGGCGTTAACTGTCGGGCAAAGGTTCTCGGCTGACAGATTGACCACCCCGCCGATCATTGCCCGGTCAGGGATTTCAGGGAGGTGAACAACTGGTCGGTGAGCCATTCCCGTTTCTCTCTTGCTGAGAGCTCCCCGGGAGCGTGGGAGGGATCAATCGGTTGACCCACTCGAAGAATCGTCTTCGCCGCAAACAATCTCGGCACGAACGTCCCAACCGGCATAACGGAGGAAGTGCCGATGATTCCGACGGGAACGATGAGCGTGTGCGTCCGAACCGCCAACATGGCGGCTCCGGGGTTCAGCGGCTGCAACTTCCCATTGAGGCTGTCGCGTCCCTCCGCGTAGATGACAACGGCCTTCCCGTCTTTCAGCAGTTCTTCCGCGTGTCGCAGAGCGGCTCGATCCGGACTGTCACGGTGAACTGGGAAGGCTTGCAGAAACACAAGCACGGGCTTCAGCCAACGGATCTCAAAAAGCTCCGACTTCCCCATGAACCAAAGGAGACGGCGCGTGGTCAATCCGAGGGCGAAGTGGTCGATGTCGCTGAGGTGGTTGGGGGCCAGCAGCACCGCCCCCTTGAGCGGGATCCTCTCTCCGCCCACGACCTCATATCCTCCGAACACGGTAAACAGCAATCGAAGAAGGAGGCGTATCAGCGGGTACACGCAGCGAAAGATCATGGTCTTGCCTCCAGCATTGCCGCGATCCGTGCTCTGATCTGCTCCGTCAAGGTGAGCGGGTCAACCCGGTGCTTCCCTTTCGGGATATGAATCGGTTCCCCAACCTGCACAACAATGCGATAGGGCCGCGGCAGAATCCGATCCATCGGCCAAGCCTCGTAGGCTCCGACAACTGCAACCGGAACTATGGGCGCTTTGGCAGCCATGGCGAGCACCGAAGCTCCCAACTCGAAGGGGAGGAGCTTTCCGAAGTCACTTCGTCCACCTTCGGGGAAGATCAGAAGCACATCGCCGTTCTTGACGACTTTCACCATCGCGAGTAAGGAGCCCATATCGGCAGTCGGCTTGCCGGTGACCGGATCGTCCCGAACCGGATAGCATCCGAGTCCTGCGAGGAAGGTCCCGACGACCGGCAGGTGAAACAGCCTTTCCTTGGCGACGATGCGAAGGGCTCGCGGACACACCGTCGCGATGAGCGGCGGCTCCAGCCAGGTGGGATGGTTGGCCACGATGACGAATCCTCCCTCCCGCGGGAAGTTCTGCATCCCTATCACCTTGACACGAAACATGCACGTGAAGAAGGCGAGCAGGAACTTCTGAAAAAAGCGATAGACCACAGGGCTGAACATGGATTGAGCGGGATTATAACACGTTGCCTCAGGAAGACAAAACCCAGGAGACGTCACCCCGCGCCCGGCCGCATTTTGACTTTTGCTCTATCGCATGGTATCATCGCCCCGGTTGGGAAAGAGGGCCCCGAGGGGCTGATATCAGGAGGTAAGTGACTTGGCAACCGAACGCGACAAGGAAATCACCCGGCGTAGAAAGAAGAAGAAGGAAAGCATCAAGGCCAAGAGGAAGAAGGCGCAAGCCGAGAAAACCACCCAGTGAAACGCAGCAGTCCATGGGGCGTCGCGTAGTCATCAATGCGATCCCCGTCGCAC
>JACQGJ010000575.1 GCA_016199605.1 Armatimonadota bacterium
CGTCGTCCAGGGCTTTGTCGCGGCAGATGAAGAGGTCGTCGCGCGTCAGGTTCAAAGGCTTGAGTCTGGTCAGATCGAGTGCGTCGTCGAGGCAGATGCAAAACCTCTGCTCTCTATCGGGATCGGTTACCTGGTAGACGGTGTTGCCCTTCACGGCCTTCGACCTCTCGATCTGGCAGTTCAGTCCGAAGCCTTCTTTGATCGCCACCTCGTAGATAACGTTCTCCACCGTCCAGCCGTCTGCTAGTGGATCGTCGAACATCGCCATCTGTTCCGCATATCGCTCCGGCTCAAGGTCGGCGACGCCTTTCCAGTTGCGGTAGTTCGACTCCGCCAGCTTGTAGACTTTGAAGCCGAGGTCCTCCGGCGTCTCGCGTTCGGTCAGCAACTTGTCCTCGTTTACCTTCTGCATCTTTGCGATGACGCGGCGGATGCGCTCCTTGCCGATGTCCGCGATGGTGGGGAACTGCGGGTTGCCTGTCGGCTCCGGCAACTGCACCATGATGAACCGCCGGTTGCCCCCGTCCTCGCGGTTCAGTTCGAGGACGGCTTGCGCGGTGGTGCAGGAACCGCCGAAGAAGTCAAGGACAATATCGGCAGTGTCAGGTTGGGTGGATACCTGAAGCATTCTCTTCATCAGTCGAACGGGTTTCGGTGTCTCGAAGACACTCGCTGAGTCCTCGAAGTCCATCAAAGCCACCAATTCTTTCTTGGCTTCCTGACTATGCCCCACGTCGCGAAAAAGCCAGAGCGTCTGTGGAACCCTCCCCTGCTTTACCTCCGACATGTAAATCTTAGGCGCGGGGACATTGTTCCCCTCTTGCCCCCACCAGACCCTACCATCGTCGTGCAAAGCCCAGAGTTTCTCCTCCGACACACGCCAATAGGAACCTCTTGGGGGACCGGGAATCACTCGGCCACTTGGGCACTTGATCGAGTAGGTTCCTTTGCTGTAGTAATTCCGAGCGGCCAGATTGTTGGGGCGCCATAGTCCGCGTGGGTCGTTGTCAGGATTCTTGTAAACACTGTCCTGCTCTTCTGTCCGAGGCAACAGGTCGGCACGCCACGAGTTCCCTTCGCGGGCATACACCACCACATAGTCGTGATCTTCGGAGAAGTGTTTCGCCGTGCTCTTGGGCGCGTACATCTTCTGCCAGATGACGGTGGCCACGAAGTTCTCCTCCCCAAACACCTCATTCACCAGCATCCTCAGGTTGTGGACTTCGTTGTCGTCAATGCTGACGAAGATGACGCCATCTTCCCGCAGCAGTTGGCGGGCGAGGAACAGGCGGGGGTACACCATCGAGAGCCAGGCGGAGTGGTAGCGACCGCTGGTCTCCGGGTTACTGGTGAGGAGGTTGCCCGCGGCGTCCTTCTGTCCGCTGATCTGCAGGTAGGTGTCCAGCGGGTCGGCGTAGTTGTCGGGATAGACGAAATCGTTGCCGGTGTTGTAGGGCGGGTCAATGTAGATCATTTTCACCCGCCCGAAGTAGGACTTGTAGAGCAGCTTCAGGACTTCGAGGTTGTCGCCCTCGATGAAGAGATCTCCCGACAGGTCGGGATTGACCGACTCGTCCTTTGCCGGAACGAGCGTCGCCCGGCTGGGCGTCTGGAGCAATCGAATCGCATCCCGCTTCCCCGACCAGGAGAACGAATACCGCTCCGGCGAGTCGTCCACGAAATCCCCCAACGCCGCGCGGAGCCTGTCGAAGTCCACCTTGCCTTCGGTGAAGGCTTCGGGCACGAGACCTTCCAACTCCCGCAATCGCTCCACGACAAGGTCGGGCGTTTCCCTGGTTACTGATTGTGTGCGTTCCGGTTTCGCCATTCAACTTTCTCCAACGGCAACCCCTTTTCCGGGTATACTGGCTGGTTTTGCAGTCTGCATTGTAACACAGAGAGAGCCTTCTCGAAATTCGCGTATCGACTCCTACCCCCCGAGAATGCAGCGATTCCTCGTCTCCTCCAGCTTCTCCGCTCCCACCTTCACCGACACCACGAACAATGGTTGTATCCCGATCTCCCATTCCTTCTTCCCCTCTCGTCTTGGGTCGTTGCCCATCACGTCGAGGACTTCGACGTCTTTGGGAAGCTTGGTCAGGTTGAGGCGCTTACGGCCGACAATGCCGGAGTCGTCGTAGACGGCCCAGGTCGCGCGGCCGTGACCGCTGAACAGTCCTTGCACAATTCCCGGGGTCTCCTTAATTGGGATACAATCCATCCCGTCCTTGCAGTACGCCGTAGTTGCCATGGACACTGCGCCCGGTGTGACCGGGCAGTCGTAGCCGATGAGCAGCTTATGCCCATAATACATGATCGTTCCGGTCTGATGCGTCGTGTAGACGAAGAACTTGCTGATCCCCGCCCTGGCGTGACCCCCTGCCGTCCCTCCTCAAGCGGTATGTCGGGGTGTCAGGTGCTTTTCCGTCCTCCTGTAATCGGTGGAATGCTGGCCTTGTGGGCCAGATGGGTGTGATATTGCACTCTCAAACCAACGGGCTTAAGCAAGACGTAACAACGCTTCGTAAGCGTTACCCGCCGCGCTTTCGCCAGCTTTGTCCGGGTTCCGCAGGATAGCCACCAAGGCATCCTTGGCCTCACTCGTCGCAGATCTCGGCCCCATCTGGCCTAATGAGCGGGCTGCCGCACACCGGATATGTCCATCACGACCGCCAAGCAGGAGCACCAGTCGCCCAACCACTTCGGGTGTTGCCGCCCCTTCTCCCATCTTCCCCAACGCAGCAACACCACTAATCCGCCCAATACCTCGGAAGTCGCAGCCCGTTCTCCCATCCTGCCGAGCGCCCAGCTTCCCGCAGACCGCAAGTCACTGTCGGTGTCTCGAAGCGCTTCCACGAGCAATGCAACGACTTTGGGTGTGGGCGTCACATCTCCACTGGAACCGAGTGCCCTTGCAGCAGCAGCCCGTACTTGAGCCTCACTATCGGAAAGCAGATCCTGTAACCACATCAGCACTTCCTGTAGTTCCGTTGCTTGTGCTGTTGCAGCCATGGATCCCAACACTTCCGCTGCCTCCGCACGAATCCTCGGTTCATTGTCGCGGACCAGTCGCTGCAGGGCGTCCAAGACTCCAGGCGTCCGAGCACGCTGCCCCCCCATGCACCCAAACGTCCAACCCACCACGTGAAGCATGTGCCGGTCTGCATCATGCAGTAACCCAATCAGCCAGTCCACGATTTCTGGTGTTGCAGCGCGTTCCCCCAAGCTTCCAAGCGTGTAACCCGCGGCACACCACACACAATTGTCAGGGTCGAGAAGCAGCTCCCTCAACGCGGCGATGATTTCCGCTGTTCCCGCTCGCTCCCCTATTCCCCCGAGCCACCGGGCAGCTTGAGCGCGCACTCTCTCGTCTTCATCCCGAAGCAAGCCAGCGAGTCCTTCGATGGCATCTTCCATTGCCTCCGATCTCTCCGCCAGCCTTCCAAGCACGGAGGCTGCAGCCAAACGCATCTGGGGCGACCGGTTGCGTGACTTCTGCTTGGCGATTTCGAGGATTGCGGACTGGCCTCGAGACGCACTCAACGATGCCAACGCCTCGGCTATCGCATCATTGAGGGGAGCGACGGACGGGGAAAACGCGTTGTCGAGGCTGGAACAGATTGCGTTCTCCAAGTCCTTGCTGACCACTGCGCCCCTGCCGACACAGCAAGAGGCCATGAGCAGGTCGCGGTGGAGAAGGTCTTCATAAGCGCTGTTGGCATTGATGATTTCCTGGACAAAGCGGTCGCAGGATCTCTCATCATCTTCTCTGGAGAGATGGGCCGCGGCGAGGGGGATGATCTCAACCCATTGCGGTAGATGCAAACACTCCCGTAGATTGAGCGTGCCTTGTTTCCATTGCACCGCGAAATCACGCGCTGCATCAGTCAGTTGGGCGACCTCAGTCACTGTGGGCCCCTTGCCGAATTGAGGATGGAGGGATCGAAGATTCCCTTGTCGCGCCTTGTGTGTCCTTTACTTCACCACACCTGGGTGAAGCCGGGCGAACAGAACGTTGTAGCGATGAGAACCATACCGCCACCATCGCCGCCAGACGGAGTGACCTGCGGCGCGGGCGGTCCTATCTCACCGACACCTGCTTTAGTGACACGAGAACTTTGATGGGTGACGACATGGCCGTAGACCGCCAGACTGGTGGGGGTGCTCTTTCAGTTGCACCTGAAAAGAGACCTTTGCCTCAACTTGAGGGCCGGCCAGCAGTAAGAACCCCGCGCCCAAAATGCTGCACAGGAACCAAAAGCCTTTTTTCACGGCTCTCATCTCCGTGTGTCAGCCAATTCCACGCAGGATTCAGGTTTACATTCCATGCTGCTATTCGCTGAATATGAAGGAATAGATGTCGGCATCACTCATGGTTATCTCCATTCGAATCGGCTTGTTGGAAAGTGAGGCTACATCGCCTCCCTCAAAGTCGACCGTTCTGTCAAGACTGTCACCGAACATCTCGATAGAGAGAAGCTGTTCACTTTCACCGATAAGCCCAATCTTGACATAACCAGCAGCGGAAGTCGCAAAGTTTATCGACAATTTGCCGCCGGTAAACACAAACGGCTTGGTAACCACTTTACAGGAAGGGAACCATCCTGGTTGGTATGGGGCGTGGTAAGAGACGAAGCCGTCCATTCTTATGGTGTAGCGCCGCAGCTTGGCGGGTATCATGCCCCAATGATTGTCCGGGGCGTGCATCGAAAGCTCATTGGGAGCGCCCGGCAGGTCGCTGGGGGTCTCGATCAGGCCAAGCGCCATCCCACAGTCGCCATAGACCCAGTTATACTCACGCTCTGGTCCGGGCGTCATAAACGCTTCATCCCAGCGCTTCCACTTCTGACCGTCACGCGAGGAAATGAAGAGGCAGTCGGTAGTGGCCAGACCATAACGGGGTTCCAGTTCCATGCGCTTCTTACGCCTGTCCACGCCGGGAAGTTGATCAAAGTTCGCGGTCCATCTGTTCCTCTCCACGTAGCGTGTCGGGAAGCCAATCAGCATACCATCCGCGCGATGATAGGGCTGAATGACGTTGGTATAGAGCGGATAGTCTTCGACGTCGCCAAAATCGAGCAAGACGGGGACAGTCCAGTTCTTGAAGTCTTTCGATACCATCCGGCGAATATCCCTGATGCCATTATTCAAGTCTTCGCCTGGTGGAAAGACATTGTGATAGTCGCGGATATAGCATACGTACTGGTTTGTATACTTGTCCCAGAAAGCGCTGTTGAGGTTATCGAAGCTGCCACAATCTGTCATGGGCCACGCTTTCTTGAAGTGGATACCGTCCGCGCTTGTGAAACACCACAGAGAGCAATCGTTCATCGTCCAGTTGCATTTAGGAGCGACGCCTTTATAGAGTTCCTCCGGCGGGCAATCGGGATTGGTGTCCTTGAACACCGGGAAATGCCCAAAGGCACCAGCATCATTTTCCGGTAGTGCGATAATGTTGTTTTCCTTTGAGCCATCAAACTCGCAGATACCGAGCTTCGGCTTCACCCAGTTTCTACCGTCAGTACTCTCCGCGTAGCATAAGAGCGGCGGGTGAGCATTCAGCCTCGTCACCTCCGGATCAACCGTTTCCAGGCCGAGGTAATACATACGGTAAAGCCCGTCGTCCTTGACAATGCAATGAAAGTAACAACCGTCGCCCTCCCATGCCTCCTTGTGGTCGATAACCACTTCCTCAGCCCTGGGCCTGTGCAGCTTCAGCTCGGCTGTGGTTTGTTCGGTATCGATGAGGTACTCATCCCAGAACAACTCGCGCCGACTGCCGATGGTTATAGCATTTGACATGGTCATTCCCCCCCGGGGTTTCCGCGTACAGCACTGCTCACGATGATCACCGTGTAGGCTTTCAGCCTTTCCATGGCTATGGTCAATTCATTTCCGGAACACTGCCAGTCAACATTCTCGTAAGGTGGTCCGTCTGGGGAAATTGCCATCACGGTCAGAGTATCTGCTTCTACAATTCTCATTCGCACCACCGTATTAGCCACCGGCTTGCCGGTCAGGTTCACCAGATGCACCGACCGATTCCCAGTGGTCTTCTGCCGATAGTAGTTGGCCAACACCCCCCGGACCGATTCTACTTGTGCGCTCCACTGGTTTCCTCCTAACCAGGAAAGTGCCCGGCGCAGGTTATCGGCATCCTCGGGAACCCGCCAGTTGGTTGTATCGAGGTCCAGATTGAACGTGTGGTCGGGATTGAATAGACTGGGCTGGCTTTCCGGGTTCACCAGCCCGCTGACGTATACTACCCGACCCTTGCCGACCTTGCGGTATTTGAACGCGCCATGGTCGGCCAACTGTTCCGTTTCTCCCCCGACAGATCCGTTGACCGCCGCGATGTACTGCGGAGTAGATACCGGCGGTCCTGCAACCCCTTCCGGCAAAATCGGCCGAAGCCCGAAATCCTCCCGCTTCCTCCCCCAGCCGTCACGCAGGGACGTGTTCCCGACTATCATCACTCCGCCACCCTGCTCGGCAAATTCCACCGCCTTACGGCAACTGGGGGCATCCAAACAGGTCAGAACCGGCAGTACCAATACCTTTGTTCCCGCAGGCCAAGCGTGCTGCGCTACCGTGAATGGAATACGCTCTTCGATCAGCATTTGCTCCACCTGCATGGCCGTGGCGTAGCTCATCGGGTCGGCCCAGGCCATCGCCTTCCGCTCCCGCCAGACCGCTATATCAACGATCTCTTCAAGGTCTTGGAAGTGTTCCCAATGTTCCTTCTGCCAGGCGAGAAAAGAACTCTCAGCCTCTCCCAGGTAGGTAACTCTTCCCTTATTGAAAGCGGAGGCATGGGACAGCCCGATCCACGAAGACTCTCCCCACTGGGAAGCCCATTGCGGTTTCCCTACATAATTCCAAGCCCAGCATCCTGCTTCGTGGCCCATCTTATGCTGGCGCGCCCGCTGGATGATTTTTCCATCATCGGTAATGTATGGGCCGTAAGCATCTTCATTCATCAGGATGTCGGCTCCATCCGTGCATGTGACAAGGTCTGCACCTAACAACAACGCCCCGTTCTCGCGCACAGGAACACCGATATTGACGCCGATGGCAACTTCAGGGTTGAGCGAATAGACATACTCGAAAACTGTCCGCGCGATACGGGCACTCCACGTACAGCGGAAACTTATCCATTCCTGCCAGGCCGGGTCGCTTATCAGACCGGCGGGTGCCAGAGGTTGAGGCCGCAACCCCGGAGCTTCAATGGCCTCCAAATGGGTGTGGCCGAACCTCTTTAGGCACGCCTCGGGATTATCGCCGTAGCGTCGCTGTAAAAACTCGGTAAAATCACGGAGGCAGGTCTCGCAACGGCAGGCATTTATTGTTTCCATTCCCCCGAAATTCCAACCGTCAAAATGCAGATAGTCCACTTTCAGGTCAACTACAGCGCGGCGGATGTCGGATTTGAACATCTCCATGGTTTTCGGTTTATGCAAACAAACGCTCTTGCGCCAATCCACCCCGTATCCAATAGTCGGAACTCGGCCGTCGGCGCCTTCCGCCAGGACATCCTCCTTTTTCAGCAGGTCGCCGAAAAATTCAGAGTATATAAAGTCACCCCGGATGTATACTCCAACCTTGATGCCGTGCTTGCGGCAGAAATCACGCATCTGCTTTGTAAGGACATATTCTTCTTCATCGATGGCATAGTTCTTGGAAAA
>JACQGJ010000581.1 GCA_016199605.1 Armatimonadota bacterium
CGTCTCGACCGACGCGCGACTGGAGAAAGTGCAGGCGCTTCACGCCAATGTCCTCCTGCGAGGAGACCTCCAGTCACTCCTCAAACAGATGTCGGACCTCGAACGCCTCACCGGAAAGTCCGCCACCGGAACGGCCAACGCCCGCGACCTCGTCGCGATGCGTCGGTCGCTGCAAGTCCTTCCGGGGATGAGGCAGCCCCTCCTCGAAACGCGGGAGTTACGCGAAGTGTCTTCTCGGATGGACCTGTGCGAGGACGTGCTTGACCTGCTGTCTCGATCCTTGAGTGACGATCCCCCGATGACGATCACCGACGGGCGAATGATCCGGGAGGGATACAGCGAGGAGCTCGACCAACTTCGCCTGGGCGGCCGCGAAGGAAAAGAATGGATCGCAAACCTCGAAGCCACGGAGCGGGAGCGCACTGGCATCAAATCGCTCAAAGTAGGCTTCAACTCGGTGTTCGGCTACTACCTCGAGGTCACAAAAGCCAACCAGCACCTTGTGCCGCCGGACTACCTCCGGAAACAGACGATGGTTAACGCGGAGAGGTACATAACGCCGGACCTCAAGGAATGGGAAGCGAAAGTGCTGGGGGCCGAAGAGAAGATTAACGAGAAGGAGCAGGAGCTTTTCATCGATCTTCGCGCGCAAGTGGCCTCCAAATCCGAACGACTGCTCCAGACTGCGAAGGCAGTTGCGGAGGTTGACGTCCTGGGCAATCTCGCCGAATTGGCGGCGCGGAATCACTACGTGCGACCCGAGGTAAACGACAGTGACAGGATCGACATCGAGGCCGGTCGTCACCCGGTAGTCGAAGCGACTCAGCGAGAGCCTTTCGTCCCCAACGACGTCCATCTCGACGGCACCGACAATCAGGTGCTGATTATCACCGGACCCAACATGGCCGGTAAATCCACGTACCTCCGGCAGGTTGCTCTCATCGTCTTGATGGCGCAGATTGGCTCTTTTGTTCCGGCGAAGTCAGCTTCGATCGGTCTTGTGGATCGGATCTTCACGAGGGTTGGCGCTCAGGATGATCTGGCAACGGGGCAATCCACCTTTATGGTGGAGATGAACGAAACGGCGAACATTCTCCACAACGCGACCGACAGGAGCCTGATCGTGCTGGATGAGATCGGTCGCGGCACTTCCACCTTCGATGGTCTCAGCATCGCCTGGGCGGTGGCCGAGTACCTGCATGATCTGGGAGCAAAAACCCTCTTTGCGACTCATTATCATCATCTGAACGAGATGGAGTCACAGCGTGAACGGGTGAAGAATTTCCGGATTGCTGTGAAGGAAGAGGGAGACCACATTATCTTCCTGCGACAGATCGTTCGAGGGGGAACCGATCGAAGTTACGGTATTCAGGTTGCTCGGCTGGCGGGATTGCCTCACGAAGTCATCGAGCGGGCTAAGCAGGTGCTCTGGACTCTGGAAGCAGAAAGCGGAGTGGGGCAGATTAGTCCCGAAGCTGCTGCTGTGCGAACAGTGGGCACACCAGTACAGTTGACGCTTTTTGAGGCAGCGCCCAACCCGGTCGTGGAGGAGTTGAAGCTGCTGGAGGTTGAGGAGATGACTCCGGTGCAGGCTTTGAACAAGCTGGCAGAACTCAAAGAAAAGGCGAGGCGGAGAGAATGACTGCAAGACGATCCGCCGTCGCTGAAAGAATAGATCCCAAGTCGAGGTGAATCATGGTTACAAGCAAATCCAAGGCGCTCTTTGAACGCGCGCAGACGCTCATCCCGGGCGGAGTTAACAGCCCTGTTCGCGCTTTCAAGTCGGTCGGTTGTCAGCCGGTCTTCATCGCGAAGGCCAAAGGGAGTCGGCTCTACGACGTGGACGGCAATGCCTACATCGACTACGTGGGATCGTGGGGACCGATGATCCTGGGCCACGCTCCGCAGGCAGTGATCAAGGCAGTGCAGAGAGCCGTGGAGGAAGGCACCAGCTACGGAGCAGCCACCGCGCTGGAAGTGGAACTCGCACAGTTGATTATCGACGCTGTGCCGTCCATCGAGATGATAAGGATGGTCAACTCCGGGACCGAGGCGGTAATGAGCGCCATCCGGGTGGCGCGGGGGTTCACCGGTCGAAACAAGATTGTGAAGTTTGAGGGATGCTACCACGGACATGCCGACGGGCTTCTGGTGAAAGCCGGTTCGGGAGCGACCACGCTTGGGGTTCCGGACAGCCCCGGGGTTCCGGACAGCTACGCCGGGCAGACCATCACAGCGAGGTTCAACGACCTTGAAGGATTCAGAGATGTCGTGCAGGCCCACCGTGACGATCTCGCGGCCGTGATTGTCGAGCCAATCGCCGGGAACATGGGAGTCATCCCGCCCAAGCCGGGATTCCTGGAAACGATACGAGAGTTGACCCGGAAGAACGGGATACTCCTGATCTTCGACGAAGTGATCACCGGATTCCGGGTCGCTCGCGGCGGGGCGCAGGAGTTGCTTGGTCTCCAACCTGATCTGACGACGTTGGGGAAGATCATCGGCGGCGGGTTCCCCGTTGGCGCGTACGGCGGAAGAAGGGACATCATGGAACAACTCGCTCCCATCGGTCCTGTTTACCAGGCCGGCACGTTGTCCGGCAACCCCATCGCAATGACCGCGGGCATCGAGACCCTGAACGCTCTCACTCCTGATTGCTACCCAAGACTCGAAAGTCTGGCCGGTGAGCTTGCCGAGGGGTTGGCAAGGGCCGCCTCGGACGCGAAGGTCCCCGTCACTTTGAACCGGGTGGGTTCCCTAATGACCGGTTTCTTCACCGAACAGCCGGTGACCGACTATGAGTCTGCCAAGTCGTCTGACACCTCGCGCTATGGGGAGTATTTCCGGGGGATGCTGGAACGAGGAGTGTACCTGGCGCCGTCGCAGTTCGAGGCGGCTTTCGTGTCACTGGCCCACACTGGTGAGGACCTTGTCGAGACTACCAATGCAGCCTCCGAAGTGTTGGCAAGGCTGTGAAGCGCAAGGAAACGGCCCGCGTCAACCGTTGACCAGTCCGTGCTTCAATGCCAACACCGCAGCCTCAGTGCGGTCGTTGACCTGCAGTTTGCAGAGGATGTTGCTGAGGTGATTCTTCACTGTCTTTTCGCTGATGAACAACTCGTCGCCGATGGCACGGTTCCGCTTGCCTTGAGCGACGAGTTGAAGTACCTCGATCTCACGGTGGCTAAGCTGGGTGAACAACTCGGTCAGTTCTTCCTTCTGTTGGCTGACCCGAGTGAACTCGTGGAGAACTCGCGAGACCAGGGACGGGGGCAGGAGTCCCTCGCCTCGGTGTACGGCGTGGATCGCCTGCACGATGTCTTCCGGGAAGCTATCCTTCAAGACGTACCCGGTGGCGCCGGCCTTGATGGCGTTGAACAGGCTGGCATCGTCCTGCATGACGGTAAGGATCACGATGGCGGTGTTGGGGAGATCTCGCTTGATCCGAGCAGTGGCCTCGATGCCGTTCATCTCCGGCATGTTGATATCCATGAGAATCACGTCAGGCAGTTGCTCCTTTGCGCGAGCCAGTGCCGACTTGCCGTCTCCGGCCTCTGCGACGACTTCGATGTCTTGCTCCATGCCCAGCAAAGTCGCCAACGACTTGCGGACGACCTTCTCATCCTCGACAATCATCAGACGCACTTTTTCCATAGGTACCCTCGCCTCGGTTCGACCTCTGTGAATGGCTGACGAACGAATGGTGTGATGCCTGCAAATCAACGATCATGTTTCACATGTCGCGCCTCTCCGCAGCGCGACGGTAAAGGTCGTCCCCTTCCCGTGCTCACTGTCCACCGCGATCGAGCCGCCATGCGCCTCGACAAGTTTCCTCACGAGGTGCAAACCGATGCCGGTGCCGGTGATCTTTCTATCGGGATCCACCATACGCTCGAAAGGACGGAAAAGGCGGTCCAGTTGTTCCGGCGTCATGCCGATGCCCGGGTCGGTCACGGCAAGGCTGATCCTTTGGTTCTCGTCCCATAGCCGCACCAGGACCTCGCCCCCTTCCGGCGAGTACTTGATGGCATTGCTGAGCAGGTTGGAGAGAATCTGGCACAGTTTGTCGGCGTCGACGCAGGCAGTCGGCATGGAAAGGTCAGACAGAAACAGTAATCTATGCTCCGAGCTGACCTGTCGATGAAGATCGAGGACGGAGTTAACCAGAACGTTGAGGTCCGTTTCTTCAAGGCGCAATTCCAGATCACGCCCCGCTTCCAGCCGCGCTGTATCCAGCATGTTGTTGAGCAACCGCATCAGACGCCTGCAGGATTCGACGCACATCTCCAGCAACTCAAGTTGACTCTCCACGTTCAAACCGCGTTGAACGCCGAGAAGGACGGTGGCCGTCGTTCCATGGATAGCGGCCAAGGGGTTCTTGATCTCATGGGCCACATCGCGGACGGCCTGATCTCGGAACCGGACCAGTTCCTTCAGCCGATCTTTCTCTGATTCGCTTCGCATCACTTCCCTGCCAAGCGCGCTGGCGATGAACAGACAGAAGAGCATCACAGCCACGGGCAGAGGATTCAAGGGGAAGTGCATCCGGGGGAGGAGCAGCACCATGGTGACAATCATAGCTCCTACGATGATAAGAATGCCGCCGCCCAGGAAGACAAAGTGGACGTTGGCCGTCAGGGGGGCGAAGGCCGTTTCTCGTGACAGCTTGACGCCCCGAAGAAGTGTGACCCAGCCTCCGGCAGCCCCGAAGATGAGCAGGGGAGCCAGAAACGGAAAGAGTGGCCCTGTGGCGCTGCCGGTGAGAAAATGAGCATCTTCCGCCGGAAGTCGCAAGAAGTAATCAGTGCAGGCCATCACTGCGCAGATTATCCCCAGAGCGTAGGTGAGAACGATGGCGGAGAAGTGTACCGGTTCCCGCACCGCCAGCCACACGAAGTGGACAAACACGACGGTCGCGGCAAAAGCGCCGACATACTGCATCCGCAGGTAGAACAGCGCCTCTCCGCCAGTCAGAGCCTGGGCTTTCATCAAGACCGACCACGACATCCAACCCAGGCATACGGACAGCAGGCTAAACAGCAGATCCGCCTTGCGCCTGCTTACTCGCACGTATAGGATGGCGAAGATAAGCGCCACTTCGAGGCAGGAGCCAGCAGCAATGAGAGGTAGGAGAATCTCCAAAGACATTTCCGCAATTTCCTCTGTGACCATCGTGCGGCCCCACGTAAGCACCGATGGAATATGCTGGGTCGAAAGCCCCAACGCTCCTTGTCAGTCTTCCAGATTGAGATGACGGAGTTCGTCAGGGGCTAACTCGACCTGAAGGCCCAGCGCAGTCGTCCGCATCTCTTCGATGGTTCTCGGGCCGACGAGGGCGAAGGTCGGGAAGGGCTGGCAAAGGACATAAGCGAGAGCAACCTGGTTTGCTGTCACGCCCTTTTCCCGCGCAAGCTCTTGAGCCCTGTTCAGGCGCTGGAAATTGTCCTGGCTGTACCAGCACCTCACCATTTCCGGATTAGACTGATCCTCGGGACCAAAGCGACCAGTGAAGAACCCCTGGGCCTGACTGGACCATGCGAAGAGAGGCAACTGAGTCCTCTCGTACCAGGAGCGAGACGCCGGATCGGTGGCAGCAATGCTACCGGCCCAGATTGCATCGACCATGACCGCAAGGCTGAAGTTGGGACTGCTTGCCACGAAACCGGCGAGTCCCTTTTGCCTGGCATACTCGTTGGCAGCCTCGATGCGCGAGGGCCACCAGTTCGACGCCCCGAAAGCGCGGATCCTCCCCGCGCGTTGATGCTCGTTCAGGCACTCGATGAACTCTCCGACGGGAACCTCCGGATTGTCCCGGTGTATGAACCACAGATCGATGTAGTCAGTTTGTAGCCGGTCAAGGCTTTCCTCCAGGTGACGTCCGATGCCTTCGACCGTACAATCCGGCGTGTGCGCTCCTTTGTCGATCAGAAGGATCTCCCCGCGATTGTCCCGAAGATGGAACCACCTTCCGAGGGCGCGCTCTGAAGCATAGACGTACGCGGTGTCGATGCAATTCCCGCCGCACTCCACGAAGTAATCGAGCATCGCGCACGTGAAGGGCATCACCTCCTGATTGAAGACCATCGACCCCAGAACCAAACGGGAGACCGGTTTGTCGAGACCCGGGACGGCAGCGTATTGCATCCTATGGTCAGAACGATGGCGAAGAGGCCGGTGGGACACTGTGGGGATAGCGGCCTCGAACTTCTCCTCATCAAACTGGAGTCCCACTGATTTCCGCCACAGGTCGAGGGTCTGCATATTCCCCAGGGTGTCTGCCCAGGTCATGCACGGGGAAGGTGCTTGCTTACTGTTGAGGTGTCGCGCAACCGTGTCGGCTTCGATGGAGTAGAGACCATAGTCCGCTCTGACAACGATTTCCTCGGGCTGTTCTGCGCCGGACCGGTTCACGAGGATCTTGTTTTCACCTTTGCCCGGAAACCACGGGTTGGGGACGACGATGCTTCCGGCGGAACCCCAGATTCTCAAGGTGGAATCGACTCCCACCTGACAACCCGTTGCCAGGTTTGCCACGATACCTCCTGGGAACTTGAGCGCAGCCGTCGCCTGCTCATCGACGCGACTCACGGCGCCGAGGTGAGCACAGCCTTTAACCTCGATGGGTTCAGCGACCTCCTGCCCCAAGGCGGCTCCGGCAATCAGGCGGGCAATGGAGGCCGTGTAGCACCCAACGTCCATAATACCGCCGCCGGCCGCTTCATTCTGCAACCGAATGTTGTCGTACTTCGGCCCCAGGTTGTAGGAGAAGTTCGCCTGGAGGAGACGAACTTCCCCAATGACGCCGTCGCGTATCAACTCCTGGAGTCGCGCAGTCTGTGGATGGCACCGGTACATGAAGGCTTCCATCATGAAGACTTCGTGGTATCGCACCGCCGCGATCACCGCCATCGCCTGCGCCTGGTTCACCGTCAACGGCTTTTCGCACAGAATGTGCTTGCCTGCCTGCGCGCCTTTGATGGTCCATTCAGCGTGAAGGTGGTTGGGGAGAGAGATGTAGACCGCTGCGACCTCCCCGTCCTCAAGCAACGCGTCGTAACATCTGTAGCGATGCGGAATCCCGTATTCCTCACCGAAATTGTCGGCGGTGTCTTGTGTGCGGCTCCCGACGCCAATCAGTTTTCCGGCGCTGGATTCGTTCACCGCCTTGGCGAAGGCCCGGGCGATTCCGCCGGTACCGAGAATGCCCCAACCCAGTTTGTCAGTCATATTGCTTTGCTCCTCGTCAGATGACTCGAAGACCGCGGGCCGCAGACTTGTGTCCCTTTCCATGGATATCTATGGGTTCGGCACGAAGTCTCCGCCCCGGCAACGTTTGAGGTAATTGAGTCCGTGGACCTGCCCGGTCATCTCCAATCCGCCGCGATACACGGGGTCGTGCCATCCTTCAATGTCGATGGAACCCTTGAACCCTCCACCGCGCAGATCGGAGATGATGTCGGTCCAGTTGCAGTCGCCGAAGCCGGGAGTGCGATGGAACGCGAAGGGTTTCGGACCATGAACCCCGAATTCCCTGACGACATCCCAGTGGAGGGTGCAATCCTTGCCATGAATGTGGAACATCTTCCCGACCCATTTGCGTAATTGCGGCATGGGATCGATCAGGCTCACCATCTGATGGCACGGCTCCCACTGGAGACCGAGGGCCTTAGAAGGAACGGCGTCGAACATCATCTCCCACGCCGTCGGATTGTGGGCGATGTTCCAGTCACCCGACGACCAGGTACCTCCCATGTCGCAGTTCTCAAAGGCGAGGCGAACGCCTTTGTCCTCAGCGCGCTTCGCCAGGTCCCCAAACACCTTCTTGAATTGCGGAATGGATTCGTCGATGGACTTTCCCCGCACTCGGCCCGTGAAACCGCAGACGATATCTGTGCCGAAGAGAGACGCGTTGTCGATGAGAACCTTCCAGCCTTTGAGAGTATCCTTGTCAATAGACGAGCTCTCGAGAGGGTTTCCGTAGATACCGACGCTGCTGATAGTTGCCCCGGACCCGGCGAGGGCCTCGTTCACTTCCTTGGCGAGCTTCTTGAGATTGAGGTCGCCGAGGGTCTGCCAGAAGGTGAGTGAGAAACTCTCGAACCCATGTGGCAGAATCTGCGTGAGGTAACCTGCCCCCGAGGCCGCTGGAGCAAGTGTACCGATTCGTATTGTTTCCTTGCTGAAGTCAGTTGCCATGAAATACAATCCTCCTGAGTGATCCTTGATTGCGCGATGAAACCAAACCTGTCGGTGACTGACGGTCGAAGGTATGACCGCAGCGACTCCGGGCGATTATACCAGTCGGGTAGGGGTAAGGCAATCGGGAGGGAGAGAAGAGTGCGAGAAAGAATTGTGGAAAACCCGGTTGGGGCGAGACGTGCTATAGGGTTGGACGAGGCCCCATGGCCTTCTCCCGACCCAGAATACTCCTTTAGGTAGATAGCGACCCTCGCCGTGGAGTTCCTGCCTTGACCACTTGCGGGCTGAGGTATAGCATTCGGGGAGCATGGATTGCAGACAACGCGAAATGAGAGCGGGAGTTCAACGAAGTTGCTTACTTCGAGAGGATCCTGCGAGGGAACTGGTGGTTCCCCTCCTCGCGTGGCCGAGGGGATCTGGAATGAACCGAATTTGTCCTTTGGGAGGGACACGTTATGTCTATCATGAAGACAACAATGGCGCTAATGTTGCTTATCAATGCAACAGCGATTGCTCAGGAGAGGGGAGGAGAGAAACCAGTGGCGACGGGTAAGTCAAAGCGAGTCATCAAGCTTCCGTGGCACTTCTACCAGCATTACCCCGCTGACTTCACGGCGTGGACGCGGGCGGCGAGAGGGTTCAAGGGCTGGGCGAGCGAAGTTCGTGAATTGGACGTGAGCAAGACAGCCTTGCTACTGATGCACCTGCCGGATGCGGGATTGACCCCGGACTCGGAATGGAGTCCGAAGTCACCGCGCCCCGATCTGCTTGGCACGGTGGAATGGGTGCCGCGAACGATGGAACTTTGCACCCATCGTCTGCCGTCCCTTGTGACGGCCGCACGTGAAGCGGGAATGCAGGTGGTACACGTTTATGGCGGAATCGGCGACCCGAAGGAACCGTGTGCTGCGCGGTCCCTGAAAGAGGCGGGTTCGCCTCCACCGGGAGACGACGACCGCATCACCCAAGATCCGAAGGCGTCACAAAAGCACACCCTCGACGTTTTCGGCACCACGTTTCCTCGTCCTCCCGGTTCCCCTGACCACACGACGGACGGACTTCCCGAAGTCTTGCGTCCTCAAGGTGCCGACCTCGTCGTGGCCGAGTCCTGGCAACTGCACCGACTGATGAAAAATCGCGGCATCACCCATCTCGTCTACACCGGCTGGGCCCTGAACTGGTGTCTCTGGTTCTCGCCTTGCGGCATGTCGGACATGCAGAGGAAAGGCTACCTCTGTTCCGCTGTCCGTGGCGGCTGCGTGGCGATCGAGAACCGCGAGTCAGCAGACACCGAGTCGAACCTGGAATACGCTTACTGGAAAACGACGACGATGTTCGGGTACATATTCGATTTGCACGAGTTGACGGCCGCGCTGAAGAAGAGCGTGGCTGGAAAATAATGTAGAGAGGGGATCGGCAGCGTTTGTAGTCGTGCGATTCATCGCACGTCACCCAGCGATCTCCACCCGTCGGGATGCGTGCGATGAATCGCACGACTACAAACACACTTTCTGCGGGAGGATTTCATGCGGTTTCACTGGAAGGCGGGCATGGTGATGGTCACAATAGCTGCGGCGTCAGCCGCGTACTCGAAGCAAAGCAGCAGGCTTGTCACTGCCGAGATGCGGCAGAACGCTCTGGAGAACGCGAAGAAGTTCGACTGGGCGAAGAGTCAGCAGCAAGCAGCGGTTGCTGCCGCCGCGCCGTGGGTGAAGTTAAGTGATGAAGAGCTGTGGAGTTTCGTCACCTCCCAGGAGTTGCCCCGCGCCTGCTACATGGCAGCAGGGATCCTGTATGAGGGCAAGCCGGATGCCTGTCCCAACTGCGGCAAGCCTGTCGGATATTCGGGCCAGATGAGCTTCTGGAACCACGAGTGGAAGGTCGCCTGTCCGAGCTGCAAGGAGAAGTTCCCCAAGAACGACTTCTGGGCCTACTACAAGACCTGCCTCGATGAACACGGCTTCTTCCGTCGCGGCAGAGGCGACAAGTCCCTCCTCTTCAACACCGAGCATCCCGACCCCAACGACCCCAAGCACAAGCTATGGGTGGACGATGGCTATGGATTGACCGACGCCAAAGGCAACGTGCACCATGCCATCGCCTACTACAACCACGGAGCCCAGTGGACCAGCATTATGAACGGCGTGCAGGCGCTGAGCTGGGCATACTCCCTCACCTCCGATCCAAAGTATGCTCACAAAGCCGCGGTGCTGCTCGACCGCATCGCCGATGTTTACCCCGAGATGGATTACTATCCCCTGGGTAAGCTGGGCTTTCAGCACTCCCACGGCGGTACACTGCAAGGCCGCATTCAGGGCACCATCTGGGAGACCAACACCGCGGTATGCTTCAGCCGGGCCTACGACCTGATCTTCGAAGGTCTCCAGAAGGATGAGGAGTTGATCAGGTTATGTTCCGCCCAGAGCGCGAAGTACCAGCTCGGCGACAAGAGTAACGTGGCGGCCATCTGCAGGCACGTCGAGGATCATCTGTTGCTGGAGTTCCTGAAGTCGGTGAAGGACGGGCGCGCCGATGGCAACACCGGAATGACCCATATCTGCCTGGCGACTACGGCCATCGGCCTCGACCGCCCCAGCGTTACTGACGAGTGGCTGGACTGGCTCTTTGACCCGAACTACCCGGTCACCAACCCCAACTACCCACGCACGAACGACCCCGTGCCCTGGGCGATGGTCGAGGGGCTTGACCGGAACGGTATGGGCGGCGAGTGCGGCGGCTACGGATTGATATGGAGCCGGGGCATGATTGATCTGGCGGAGATTTTGGCAGGCTACCCGGCCTACACCCGGCGCAACATGGTGAAGGAATACCCGAAGCTGAGGCAATGCTTCCTAATCCAACCGAGACTCAACTGCCTGGATGCGGTGATGCCGAACATCGGCGACACGGGTGCCTGCGGCTCGTGGGGGCGCATGGGCGACGGTCGGTCCTTCGCTCGTGGTTATTGGCTGCTCAAAGACCCGCGGTTGGCAGCTCTGGCGTGGCGTTATGCCAACGGCGACGCCAAGGCTCTGCGTCTCAGCAACGACATCTTCGAGAAAGATCCCGATACGCTTGCCAGGGAGATCGCTGCCATCGCGAAGCAGGAACCCTTCAAGCTTCGTTGCGACCACCTGGGACGGTATGGGCAAGCCTACGTGCAGACCGAGAGACCAGAGAATGGCCGCGCGCTGTGGATTCACTACGGCTACGCCAAGGGGCATTCCCACTCTGACTGCCTCACGATTGGCTTGCACACGAAGAGCGTGGATATGCTGCCCGACCACGGCTACCCGGAGTTCACCGGCGGTTGGCCGCAACGCATTGCATGGACCTCCAATACCTCGAGCCACAACACGCTGCTGGTCAATGACCAACGGTCCGGCTACAGTCCCGGAGGCAAGCTCAACCTCTTCGCGGTCGCTCCTCCGGTGCGGATCATGGATGTCAGTTCCTTGACCGCGTATCCCGGGATGAAGACCTACCGGCGCACCGTGGCTCTGATTGATATTTCTGATGACGACAGCTACGTGCTCGACGTGTTCCGCGCTCGGGGCGGGAAGAACCACCGGCTCATCACCTGCGCTGCTGCGCAGACCGGGCAGGTCGCGGGTGTGACGCTGAACCCCCAGGAGAAAGGATCCTTCGCCGGACCCGAGGTGGGATTCACGCAGCTTGTCGGCAAAGGTGAGACCACCGGAAACACCAGCGGATTCTCGTATCTCTACGACGTGGCGCGGTCGGGGCAGAAAGTGGAACAGCCCTACACCGTTGACTGGAAATGCGAGGACCTGCGCGGGCGCATTAAGGAAGGCATGGAGCCACACCTGCGCCTGCACGCGCTGACTCCTTGTGATGAGGCGGCGTTGGCCAGTGGCGACCCGCCGCAAAACCACTCTGGCAATCCTCGTCGCCTGCGTTACCTGATTCAGAGCCGCCTCGGTGACAAGATGGAGAGCCAGTTCGTGACTGTCCTCGAACCCTACGACAAGACGCCTTTCATCAAATCGGTGCGGCGGCTGAAAGTCGAGCACAAGGCGGAACCCAACTCGGTGGCGGCGGTGGCGGTGGAACTTGTCAACGGATTCACCGACATCCTGATCAACTGTGAAGAACCAACGCAGGTCACTGTTGAGGGTGACGTGACCTTCAACGGTCAGTTCGGCATGGTTCGTCTGCTGAATGGACAGGTGAAGGCAATGCGGCTGGTCGGGGGAACGCTGTTGCAGGCAGGTCAGGTGAAGCTGACCGCGAAGACTGCGGCATACACCGGCAAGGTGAAAGCTATTGACGTGACCGACCCGGCGAACAATCGCGTCCAGCTTGATCCTCCTCTGCCAGGGAACGCGGCGCTCGTTGGGCAGACCATTCATTTCCAGAACAATCTGCCGGAAGATACGAGCTACGAGATTAGAGGTATCCAGGGCAACGCGGTTTCCACCGGCGACATCACCCTCATCTCCGGTTTCAGTAATCCTAGGGACTTTGCCGCGGGCTACAAGTATCTGGTGAATGTCGGAGAAGGATACGCCCTGCCCACCGTGGCTGGGCTGGATCGGTGAGAACGCAAGGAAGGGGGTCGCCCTTCTTTGCCGGTAGCAGTGATTCGTGTTACGATAGTCCCGCAACACTATGCTCCGAGTGGGAGGTGAACAGATATGGCAGCCAAGCAACTGAACAGGAAACCCCGAGAGGTGGCAGAACCCCCCGCGCCGCTGATTTATCCGCCGTTGACGCCAGAGGAAAAGGTGCGTATGGCGAAACATGGCATCACCGAGGAGGAGGTGGCCCGCGACCCGGGACTACGCTTCGCGGGAGCCTTCGCCGATGACCCTGAGTTCATGCCAATGATGCGTGAGGAGTTTCGCCGGAGTCGCGGAAGGGAGATGCCTGAATGGAATTCCTCGGAGTAGAGATCTACGACACGGATCTGATCTCGGAGTATCTGCGCGACCACCCGGAGGCGATCGCGCGATTTCGTCGCACGCCGAAAGAGCGACGGTTCACCACCATCATCAACGAGATTGAAGTTCTCGTGCCGCGCTATCGCTATCTCGAAACCGCCGACACGATTGAGAGGATTATCGACGCTCAGGTCAGGCTCAACATTGCGTGCGACCTGATGCGAACTGCTTTCACCGAGGTTCTCCCCATGGATCTCTTCTCAGGTCGAATACTGGCAGAGTTGTCTCAGATGAGGGGCTTGAAGAAGATTGGTCACAATGACCTGCTCATCGCTTCCATCGCGCTTCGGCATGACGCGGTGCTCGTCACTGGGAATGTGAAACACTTCTCCAACGTCCCCCGCCTCAAATCCGTGGATTTCCGTGCGTGAGAGTTTCCCGAGGTTCGGAGTCGTGCTGGGGAGGAAGAGCGGAGCGGTCGCCTCCTTCCCTCGCCAGCTACACACGCTGCGACCGGACTCATCCGCGACATCACCCTCATCGCCGGCTTCAGTAATCCCAAGGACTTTGCCGCAGGCTACAAGTACCTGGTCAATCCGGGGGATGGGTATGTTGTGCCGTGCATCATGGGACTGGATCATTGAGAACGGCATTCTCTTCCCCAGCTTGTTAACGTTCAGGACGTTTGATATACTAACGCCATGAACGTTAGGCAGATCAACGAGGCGCTCTGGCAGGGCGTGACCGACAGACCGGAAGTCTTTCCACACCTCGAGCTTCTCAAGCAAAGCCCCTTCGTTTTCGGGTTCGACTTCGGCTTGCCTGAGCTTCCCGAAGAGCCGGGGCTGATTTTCATTCGCGGCGCGCGGCAATACGGGAAAAGCACCTGGCTGGAGAGTCAGGTCAAAGCGACCGTCGAGAACCATGGTCCAGGCAGCGCTCTCTATCTGAACGGAGACGAGATCCGAGACGCCCGCGGGCTGACACAGTCCATTCGTGAGTTGCTTCCCCTGTTCAATCAGCTGGCAGTCGTTCAACGGTTGTTCATTGATGAGCTCACAGCCGTTCGGGATTGGGAAAAGGCTCTGAAGCACCTGGTGGATGCGGGGGAGCTCCGCAAGGCGCTGGTGGTCACGACCGGCTCCAAAGCCACTGACCTCCGGCGCGGCGCCGAACGCCTCCCGGGGAGAAAGGGTCGGTTCGATCGCACCTCCTACCTGTTCACGCCGGTTTCCTTTGCCGAATTCCGCCGCGTGTGTGGAAAGACGCTCAAAGGGACATCCCTCACGGCCTATCTCCTGTCGGGCGGCTCACCGATCGCTTGCTGTGAGCTGGCCGCGAATGGCAGATTGCCCGAATACGTCCCCGCGATGATGCGCGACTGGATTTACGGTGAGTGCGCGGCTTCTGGCCGACAGCGTTCCTCGTTGCTCGCGGTCATGGAGTGTCTGCTGCTTCGGGGCGGGTCTCCGGTGGGACAATCGAAGCTGGCATTGGAGGCGGGATTAGCAAATAACACCGTTGCCGCTGGATACATGGAGCTTCTGATGGACTTGATGTGCATTGGGTCGGCTCACGCGTGGGATGCATCCCGCCGGATCCGACTGCAGCGGAAGCCCTGCAAGTACCACTTCATCAACCTGTTGGCGGCAGTCGCCTGGCATCCGGCGCGGTTGCGCAGTGTCTCCGACTTTGACGCGCTGCCAGCCGAGGAGCAGGGGCCGTGGCTGGAGTGGCTGGTGGCGCAGGAGCTCTGGCGTCGGGCTGCGATTCACGGCGAGGACATGCCAGAAGCCATGGCGTTCTGGCAAAGCAAGGAGCATGAACTGGACTTCGTCGTGAAGCCGGACTGCCTCGTGGAGGTCAAACGGGGTAAGGTGACTCCTCTCGAATTCGCGTGGTTCCCACGGTGCTTTCCGAAGGGACGGTTGGTTGTTGTCAGTTCCTCACGTTTTGAGACCGAGCAGATTCGAGGCATAACCGCAGAGGACTTTCTCCTCGGCGGGGAACTCTGAGACAATACTGTGCAAGGAGGTGCGCCATTAGACTACGGAGATGGCTGTTGATCGCGCTGGTGACGCATCTTGGGGTGGCAGTCGCCCACGCCGCGGCGGGGCGGCCCGCGAACGGCCTCATCCGCGGCATCTACGCCGATCCAGGCGCCGCGGTAGATAATCGGCTATGGGCGTCGTATGGCGCGGGGTGGGAGGAGGACCAAACGGAGAGGTATGCAGGCAAGGTGAGCGCCCGATGCGCGAACGAGTCGAGCACGGAAACGCACGGTGCGGAGCTACTCGAGCTCTTGTTCGAGCGCTTCCCCTCCACGCGCGACATCTGCGGCTATGGCGACGGAGTTGTGAGGTCGCACGAATGGGCCGTTTGCAGCGATCCCGAGGGAACTGCGGGTTATGCACTGACGCGTGAGACAGGGATCTTCTGATCCGTTAGTCATTGCGGCCGGGAGTTGATATAATGGCGAGGGCCGGAATCCTGAACAGGTCGCGAAGTGGAACGCTGGGGTGAGGGATGTCTGTCAAGATCAGTCGATTTGAATGGGACCGGTACAACGTTAGCCACTTGACGAGAGCGCACCCCGAATACGATCTGGAGCTGCTCAGGGAGATTGTGGAAAGAGCCAAATCGTATCTGGACTTCGGATACGATCGTTTCGGCAGGAGGGTGTTGGGCGTGCGGCGTGGCAAGGTCACCGTTTTGTTCAACCTGAAGCCAGGTCGGGTGGCTCGCATTTTCTCGGTGAGGGAGGACTAGTAAGCCCGTGGACACGAAAACCAAAAACACAGCTATAGGACCAAGAACGAGGAGAGCCTGGAAAAAGGAGACCCCTCAGGATGATCACAATTTTGCATTCCCCGAATTCGCCTCGGATGAGGAGCGGGAAGCCTGGTTCGCCTCTTTGCCTCAAGTGAAGGCCGAAGTGGACGAGCGGCTGAAGAAACGGAAGATCGTGACGCTGAGGTTGAACCAACTAATGGTCGAGGGTTTCGAGTACCTCGCTGAGCAACTCGGAGTGGGCGACGGAAAGACGCTCATGTATATTGTCCTCAATGAATACCTCAACCAGAACCTGCCGAAGGACTTCTGACCGCAATGGTAACCCTCCGAGACGGTGGCTGCTGAGCGCGAGAAATGCCTCTACGGCGCCGTCATTCTGGGTGGAACGCGATGAAACGACGGCTTGTCCTCGTATCTGCCGGTCTTACGCTGATCTACGTAGTACTGTTCTACTACCACCTCCGGGTCAGAAGGCCGGTTGGGAGCGGCCCCGCTGGCCAAAGCGTTCGCCGAGAGGCTTTTCGGCGGCACTGGACAGACCGTCCCGTTCTGCTCTTAGCGTTGGGGGACAGCGTAACCGCTGGTTTTGGCGCTTCTCCGGGTCATTCGTATGTGGAACGAATCGTTTCGAATCCACGAGACGAATTCCCGGACATGAGAGGGCTTTGCCTCACCGCAGTTTTGCCTCATCTACTGGCGCGTAACCTTGCAGTTTCAGGCAGCACCTCCATTGACCATCTGGATCGGCAGATCAGCCGCATCGAAAAACAGACCGCCGCTGTCCTGGGACTCGTAGTGATAACGACTGGTGGAAACGACGTTATCCACGACTACGGTCGCACTCCTCCCCGGGAAGGCGCCATGTACGGGGCAACACTCTCGCAGGCCCGTCCCTGGATTGACCGATTCGAGAAGCGGTTGGAAACGATGATTGACCACATTGAAGGTTCTTTCCCCGGCGGTTGCCAGATCTTTGTGGCGAACGTTTACGATCCGACCGATGGCATCGGTGATATGGAGGAAGCGGGATTGCCTGAATGGCGAGACGGACTCAGAGTTCTTGCCGCTTACAACAAAGTCATCGCCGATTGCGCCGCGGAACGCGCCTCTGTCCACCTGGTGAATATCCATGACGCGTTTCTGGGTCACGGAATTCACTGCACTCAGTTCTGGAGGAGATACTACGATCGAAACGATCCTCATTACTGGTATTACGAAAATCTGGAAGATCCAAATGATAGAGGTTATGATGCGATGCGAAGGTTGTTCCTGATAGAGATTGCGAAGGTTTTTGCTGAGTAGCATCTGTTGCATGTACTGTTCCGTGGGAGATGGGATTCACATGAAATCCTTTTCGATACTCATCACTGCCATGATTCTCTCGGTGGCGACGACTCCCTTGCTTGCTGCTGATGCCATCATTCGCGGCATCTACGCCGA
>JACQGJ010000034.1 GCA_016199605.1 Armatimonadota bacterium
ACTTCTGTCCAAACGGCGGCATGAAGCCGTGCATGAGTGGCCAGAAACGTCCCTGTGCCACGCAGGGCTGCCAGGGGACGAAATGCGCGGAGCCGTGCAACTTTGGCTGTACCCCGATGGGCTATTGCGGTCAAGCGGGATGCAACGGGATGAACTGCCAATGCGTGAAACACTGCAACGACTTCTGCGGGAATCCGCCGTGCGGAGGACGAATCGACAAGACGTGCTCGTGTCCCGGAGGTGGATGTCCTACCGGCGCTGGGCAGACTTGTGAGCCCAAGTCCTTCTGTAACCGGTCCGATCCGGGCAACTATCAGCCGTGCACGGGTGTCAACCTGGACAAGGCGTGCGAGTGTACGGCCGGGAGGTGCTCGTGCAATTGCGAACTGGATAGTTGTGGAGGAATGGGTTGCAACTGTGGGGACTGTGCGACGCGTGCATGCGCTAAAAGCGATCGATGCAAAGCCGAGCCGCAGTATGTTCCGTGCGGAAGTCCGTCCAAGGTTTGCGGGATCCAGGGCTGCGGCGTGGGGACGGATAACTGCATTTGCCCCGGATACTGTCAGGGGCCGGTGGGCAATGCTCCCTCACCTTGTCGTCAGTAGGAGAGAAGCATACATGGGATCAATTATGTCAAAAGGTAATCGCCATGGTTGGTTGTGGAGGGTTGCAGGTCAGCACGTGATGTCTCCTATTACACTGGCGCTGACGTGCGGGGTATTGCGCGCAGGAGGAACAGAACAGTCGGCGAACGGCGAGCGCCAGTACCAGGAGGCTCAGGCGCTGGAGGCGGCGGGAGAGTTTGACAAGGCGGATGACGCCTACGTGTCTATCGGGCATGAAACGCGGTACGACAAGCAGTGGCGTTCGCGTGCCTGGTTCGCGCTGGGTCAACTCCGGGAGCGGGAGTATCGCATAGGAGCGATATTTGGCTATGAGCGGTGTGTCGCAATGGGTTATGAGGACAAGGACGGTCAGCCCCTTCTTGAGGCCCGGTTCAGGGCCGCCTGCCTCCTCGCCCGCTGCGGCGATTCAGAGAAGGCCCACAAGCTCGCCGATTCGTTCAGAGCGGCCACACCGCAGCTTGCGACGATCTTCGAAGCCAATGAGGAATACTACCGCGCGTGGTCTTCGGGGACCAATTGGGCGCAGAAGGCGGAGCTTTACAAATCGGCGATGCAGAAGGGCGCAGGAACACGCGTGCAGCCTATGGCGCAGATGGGATTGGCCGTATGCTATGAGCAGCTTGGGAACACGGAGGCGATGCTCCTCTTGCTTGAAACCATTGTGCGAGAGAACAAGGACCGAGAGACGACTCCTGTTGCTCTCGATCGCCTCGGGCGATACTGGGACTTGAAAGGCAGTCAGCCAAAGGCCATCACCGCATTCAATCGCATCCTGGATGAGTTCCCAACGTCACGCTTGCGGGCAGGGGCCTTTTGCGCTCTGGCGCAGATGCACGAGCGCCAGGGGAATCTCGGCGAAGCCGAACACGCGCTGACGAGGTGGTTGGAAGAGTCCAAAAAGATGAACCTGGAGCAAGCGGCGCAGGCGGGAGAGCGACTCGGCGCCTATTACGCCCGGCATGGACGAGAGAAAGAGGCTTTTGCGGCCTTGCGGAGCGGCTGGGAGGGTGGGAAGGGCTTCCCGGAAGGTATGCTCAGGATGGCGGATTACTTGATTGAGCAGAAACGTTTTTCGGAGGCTATAGGTATTCTGCGGGAGGTGATCCGAGGCATCGAAGGGGCCAAAGGCATTCACGGCCGTTCGCTCACCTGCTTTGACGCGCGACTTTCGATCGCGGCAATCCTTTGCGAGCACAAGGCCTTTGTGGAAGCTGTGGTGGAATGCCAGAAGGCGATGATGGAATGCCCGTACACCAGTGAACACTTCCGCGCGGCGTGGCAGATCGCCGACGCGTGGGACAAGGCCGGAGAACTGGCCAAGGCCCTTGTCGCATACAAGGACGCGATCCAGAAATACCCTGACATGAGAAGCGATTTGCGAGACAGAATCAGCAACAGGGTGAAGGAACTGGAGCGTGGTGAGCAAGGGAAACATGAGGAGGCGTTGCAGAAATGAAGAGGTGGAACGCATGTTACGTTGGCGTTGTGTCCCTCATATTGGGAACTTGGTTGTGCAGTCCGGTGAGAGCGGCTAACTGTAACTGCCTCGCTGCAGCGGATGGAGCCGATCATTGTCCCGGACGCCGCAAGAGTGGCGGCACCGTTGGTGGAGATAAATGCTGCAAGAAAGGATGTGAGGCAAAGCTGTGCAACGGCGGCGCTAACGTTGGTTGTGACGGATTCAATTGCAGCCTATCCTCGCCTCCATGTAACCATTTCTGTACGAAGAACAAAGCAAATGCCTCGGACCCGCCCTATCCTTGCCATGGAAGTCGGGGACCGTGTAGCTGTCTCGACGCAACCAATGGAACCCCTTCGGCACGAGCTTGCGGAGATGCCCCAGGAAGTGCTCCCGGTTTTTGGGATTCACCCGACTGCGGTAAGGCATTCTGTGGAAATGCCTGGCCCAAGTGCGGTTCAGCCTCCGCGACAGCGGGCGACGAATCGCAATGCTGGTGCAAGTGCAACGGCCCGGTTAGCTTAGACGCGAGCGGCGCAGTTAATCGTCGGTGCCCCGAAGAATGGAACGGAACAGCATGGGTCTCTAACGGGCGATTGGGAAGCACGAATTACTATTGCGGGTACGACAACAGCCAGAACACGCCCGTCCTGTCAGATCGAGGTTGTCAGGGAAGCGCCACGCAAACCTGCTGCAAAGGGTGCGACGATGTTATTTCACCGTGTTCCAGTTTCCCCAGCCTTGACTGTGGATGGCCCATCATATCGTGCGTTCAAACGAGTCCCCAGAATCCCGGTTCCGGATCCTGTCTCTGCACTCGTGCTCACTGCATGTCAATAAACGTGGAGTACGGCTACGGTTGCCATGTCAATGGAGATGACTGTCACGAGCATTGCGCCAGCAAGAGTAACAACCTTTGCGCGACACACGACATGTGCGATTGCTACGCCACGGGGACTCCATGCGTTGGACAGGGGAGGGGCGCTCAAAACGGTAAGCCGTGCAAGAGGTGCGGTGCGAAGTACGGAGGACCGGTTCGCTGCCCTCTGAATCTGCCACCAGGTGAGCAGTGCCCGGACAACTATCCGAGGGCACAGCATCCTTATCCTTAGTGGTGACTCAATCATGCTCTGCCAATGGAGGTTTGCTCATGTTTTGTAAGTTCCCCGGCAACAACTCGTTAAACCGTCTTTTGATCTTGGCCATGGGGTCGAACCTGCTCACGTTCAGTTCGTGTGGGACTCGCACCTCAGGCGGCGAAGGCGTCCGAAGTGCGACGGAATCTTCTTCCATTCGCGAATCATCCCTGCAGCAGGTGTTGGCGTTTTTTGGAGCCAGAGGAGAGCGAGTAAAGGTGATTCGCATAAAGGCGAACATGGCATCGTTGAAGCGCTCGGAAATCTACGATACGTATTCCATACGCGATAGAGAAACGATCCAAATAATCGCAGGAGCACTGAACGAGACAGTGAAAAGCAATAGCCAAGCGGCAAAAGCGACCGAAACAACCAAGTGGAGTCTTGAGTTTTCAGGGGAGGGTCGCGCCCCCCTGTCTTGTCCGATCGAGGTAGGTGAGTGGAAAGAAAGTGAAAAGAAAGTGCAGATTCCCACCGGCCCCTTCAGCCCTCCTGCAGCAATCCTCTCCATAGGCATGGAGCGGTTACCGCCCTCGCGAAGGTTGTGCCTCCTTCTGAACAGGCTCGCCACACGGCTGTATGTCTATGGAATGAATGATGACAATACTGTTCACAGCGGCCGCCCGTTGTTCTATGGGGAGGCAGACTACTACCAGAAAAACGGTGACGTTGAATTAGCGATGGACGTATGGAAGCGGTACCTCGCGTCTTACATCAAACTCCCATTAGAAACGCAGCATGACAAGGAGGCATTTATTGCAGCATCTTTCTCCATCATAAGGGCATTGATCCAGATGCAAAGATACACAGAAGCCAAACAGGAAGTCAAAAAAGTGGAGATGGTGTTCAAGAACGACACATCGCCTTTCCTGCCCTTGGAATCTCCCAGGACCTGGGACCAGCATATTGCGCTGACTGCAGTTGCGCTATACGCGGATATTGCCGAGAAACAAAAAGAATACCCTACCGCGATCAGGCTTTATGAACAATTGACTGAGCGTTTGCAGGAAGAGGCAAGGATCCCCAACTGTCCGCCCCGAGTGAGAATCAGCAACTCATTGGTAGCGAATATTGAGTATCCTCTGAAAATAGTCAGCTTGCACCTCAGACTGAATGATCTCGATGGCGCGCAGGCACTTTTCGGGAAGGTGGCCCGTTACTGGGAGAAAAACAAAGAAGAATACAGCCAACCAACTATGCAGCGGTACTGCGAGCAACTGATGGACACCTCTCGGAATGAGCTCAAAGAATATCAGGAAAAGAAACCATGATTCTCAACTGTGCATACTGGGTACAGAAACGGTGGCATCGGCTGGAATATGCAGGCGACTACCTTCACCGGTGGCGGTTCACAGACACGCAAAGCGAAACCAATGCCTCGGCCGGCCCATGTCCAGGTCTCGGTGTATGATCAATATTCCGGGGCAGGAATTCCGAATCGAGAACTCACATGCTCTGTTTCGAAATCTATCTGAAAGGAAAAGAAGACATGAAGGCACAAAGGATGTTCGTAACATGGACGGTGGGTGTATGCCTGGCCTTGGGATGGGCGGCCAGCGCACAGACAACGGGAGGCGATGGTGCTAAAGGCACGAAAGCGGCGAGCGCCCCGACAAGTGGCGGCTGCTGCGGATCGGAATCATCAGGGGCGGAACCGGGAAAGTCGAGAACTCCCTCACGCGCCTTGCAGGCTACCGGCCAGACCGCGCAACCCACCTGGGAGGAAGCCGTCAAGCTGACCCTGGACCAGAAGCAGCGGCTGGAACGCCTGGATGCGCGGTGGCGGGAACGATGGCAGGACCTGAACGCCAAAGTGCAACAGACCCAGGACCAGGTGAACGCGTTACTCAAGAGTCCCTCCTCCGACCTGAGCCAGGTGAAGACCCTGGTCAAGCGGCAGATGGGTTATCAGGCGGAGCTGCAGATCGGCGGCATCGAGGCTCGCGTGAGCCGGGAACAGTCGCTCACCCCGAAGCAGCGGGAACTTCTTGCCCAGTGGCAAGGGTCGTCCAAGGGGGGCGCCTGCGGGTGCGGCGGCAGCGCGGCAAAGTCCGGCGCTTCCGGGTCGGGGTGCGGCGGGGGCAGCGGTGGCTGTGGCAGCCACGCGTCCGCGTCCCAAGTTAAAGCCGGAGGATGAACGGATGAGGGATGAAACTCCCTCCGTTCGCGAGGAGTTGCACTCCGAAGCGGAAGCAAGCAATGGGGAATTGCATTCCCCAGAGTCGTTTCGCTTCGGAGTTCTCGAACTCACAGCGTTCGCACTCCTCGCGAACAGAGTCCATTTCCAAAGGAATCCTCCATGCCGACCCTCTGGTGGGGCGCCGCGTCGGATGAAAATGCAGGAGGCTCGTAGTAGTGCAATTCATTGCATGGCGACGGCGACTCACCTGGGGAACGGGCGATCAATCGCCTTACTACAAACCCGTTTTCTGAGGAATCCCTCATGCCGACTTGACAGTACCCTGGCGGATGAAAAGCCACCGGTACAGCAACGGGTATGACGGGGAGGGGGTCACCCGTTCACCCGTTCACCCACTCTTTTTCGAAGGAACCATACGCGACTCCCGGGCGCTTCCTCCATGAACTTGCAGCGCTCGCCGATTCGTTTTTTTCTCTACAGTGTCCCCTTTCTCGTTTCTCATCCGTATATTACAATAACACGCGTTCATCAACCCACAGTCGCAGCACACGTCGTTGCACATCCATCGTCTTTCGGACCGAGCACGTTCAGGGAGGTGGGGTCGGGATGGCCGGCAATGTCGCTGTAGCCACTGCCAGGCAGCATTCGCTTACGGAGAAGCCGGGGGCTTTGCCCCGTGCGGCGGCGTGCGTCGGCTCCGTCTCTTCGCTCTCCTGCCGCGCCTCCACCGAAGAAGCAGTTGAGGGGACCAAGATGTGCGCGGATTCTCCTGATTCCCGTGGAC
>JACQGJ010000588.1 GCA_016199605.1 Armatimonadota bacterium
GAGGAAAGGGAAACGGGTCCCCCGTCTCGGCTCTTCCATTCCACTGAAACCGCCCTTCGAGGAGCTACACTTCCTTTTCTGTAACCCTCCCCCCTCCATCAGCCTCTCCTCACTCCCCACCTTCTCCCCTCCTGTTCCTTACACCACCACCCGGAACGGGAGGGACGGATTCATCTCACAAGGTGTTTCCATTCAGGTGCGGGTAGAAGGGGTGACGATGACGGCGCGTTGGCCCCAAGCGCCTTCGAGGTCCTGTTGCTCGACCTCGCAGCGGTCGAAGTTGACCGGTCCGAGGATCCCTGCAAAAGCAGGGAATTGCAGCTTCATCCAGTGATATCATCACGTTCCAGCCCATCCCACTCCAACCAGCAGGATGATGACCTTTTTCCGGGAGTCCTCGCCTGCTCGAAAGACAAGTCCACGGCGAGAATCCGGCTCCGCTTTCGTCAAGGCCTCGGCGACTTCGTCCAGACTGGGCGCGACGACAACGATGTCGCCATGCAGCAATCCAACCCATTGTCCCTCGTGGGTTTCATCCATCTGCTTGTGGAGCCGTCGCGCCACGCGCTGGTTCAGTCGCCGCTCCTCTTCGACGGTGAGGCGTTTATGCTTGGGTGTTTGTTGAGCCTTCATCGTGTTCTCTCCTCTCGTCCCGAAGGATAACACAGGGGCTATTGCGCGGCAAGAACCGGCTGAAAGGAGGAGAGACGCCGGCGTTGCGTCGGCCCCGGCGTCGTGTTAAGATGGCGACAGCTTATGCACACGCCCCACTTTTTCATAATCATATTATGCAGTGTCCTCATTGTTGCTGCGGTTGCCCAGGACCAGGCGGAAGTCGCGGAGCCAACCAAGACCGTCTCGACGACGATTGACTTCCTGGACTACTGCTTCTACCGGACCGATCCTGCGACCGGCTACTTCACTGAACAGCAGTATGAAGAGGTGATCCGGGCCCTGGCTCAGGCGGGTTTCGCCAAGATTTATCTTCGAGTGGACGCGTGCGGCAGGACATTGTACCCGAGCACCGCGGGCACGCGATACAGGGGGGACGGCCGCGAGCCGGGGTCCACCTTCCTTCTCAAGACGTTGAAGCGTTACGACCCCGCCGCGAAGACGATCGAACTGGGGCACAAGTATGGCCTGCAGGTCTGGTGCTGGTATGCGTTCCTCGACGACGAGGCGACGATGGTTCACTACGGTCCGGGCAGTAACCTGGGGCGACGATACGGTGAGTATCCGCTCAAGGACCCGTTCCTGGTGCAGAACCCGCACCTCCAGTGGCGTCTCGACCCGCGGATCGAGGCGCGGCAGAAGGCGCAGGCCGCAACAACTGGCCGAGCCGGACCGGTCACCGCCCTTCGCATTCGCAGCGACTTGCAGCACCGGACGAACCGCGTGCGGTCCGAGGACGTTGTCATCTACACGAGCAACGACAACGCCACCTACCAACGCGTTGAAGGCAGCGTCACGATGACCGTCGAGCAGGAGAAGCCGGCGGTGCTGGTGTTCGGCGGGCTGACGGTCGAAGCACCGTATATCCAGATGGTGTTGCGCACTCCGCATCCCGTGGATGACAGCTTTACAGTTGCGGGCGCCCCGGCGCGCCTGGTCGAGCTTTACTATGACAACGCCTGGCACGAGGCCGTGGCGGATTACACCGAGGAAGCCGGCGCGCCGGAGCAGACGAGTTTCGGCTTCCGCGGCGGCGGGCGTTTCGCGTGGGACTACGACGGGTACAGAATCGGGATTGCGAAGTTCCCGTCTCCGATGCCGCGGCACTACGGCGTCATCGAGCTGACCCACCCCAAGGCGCGCAAGCACAAGCTGGCCAAACTCCGCGAGCTGGCCTGCTACGGCTTCGACGGATTCGCGTTTTCGATCCGCACGCACAGTCAGACCCGCGACGCCAGTGCTTACGGCTACGGTGACGCCGTGCGCGACGCCTATCTGAAACGCTACGGGCGAGACATCTGGCGCGAGCCGTTCGACCGCGAGCAGTGGCTCGCGTTGCGTGCCGAGGGGTTGAACCAGTTTATGCGCGAGGCTGGACGCGCCGTGACGCCGCGTCCGCTCTTCATGGACGCACCCAGACCGGGCTCTGGCTACCTCGAACCATACGGCGGCGTGCCGCTGCAGCACGAGAGGTGGATCGGTGACGGCAGCATCGCGGGCCTCCGCATGCTCGGCTACGGGCCGGACGAAGTGCTGAGGCCGTTACTTGGGTACCCGACGCGGGTCAAGGTCGTACGCTTTGTGGACAACTCGAACGTGCCAGCGCCCGATGTGTTCCGGACGCGCTTGTGTCGTTGGCTCGAGGAGCCCGGCCTGGACGAGATCGAGTTCTACGAGACGCTGATCTACACGGACCAGCCCCAGTACCTGAGTGCACTGCGAGAGGCGCTCGCCGACCGCAACCTGCTGCCGGCGTCAGCACGGTGAGAACTGAGCCTGCCAAACGCCGCGCCGGGTTATTCCCGCCGAGATCAAAATTCCTATCAGCGGTCACTTGCAGATTCTCACTTTCCCATCTGCGCAGCCGACGACGATCTCTCCAAAACCGTCGCCGTCAATGTCGGCGATGGCGGGAGTGGCTGTTCCGGCCGGGAGGGTTGTCTGCCAGAGAACCTTGCCACTGGTCGGTCCAGTCGCTTTGATGGCAGCCAGCGATCCACCCCCGGCGACGAACTCCGGGAGTCCGTCACCATCCACGTCGGCAGTCACCACGTCCGTCCATTGGTTGATCCCGGTCAGCTCCCATTTCAGCGTCCCCGTTGCCGCGTCGTAGCAGCGGAAGATGCCGCCGTTGTGAATCGCCCCAATCTCCAGCTTGCCGTCGCCGTCCACGTCGGCGATGCCCGGATGTCGGCTGGAGTGTTGCTCGCGTCCAGGATCGAACGTCCAGAGCAACTTGCGGTCCATTGTCCACGCTCCCCACTGCCCCCATGCCGCGCATTCGAGGATTTCCAGCTTCCCGTCACCGTTGAGGTCCACGGGGAGTTGGGTGCCGTAGGCCGTCCACTGTGTGCTCTTATTCGCCTGGTTCCAGATGCCGTTGGCAATCAATGGCTCGTGAATGAAAGAGCCGTCTTTACCGTTGAGCTCGGTGCAGAGATCAAGCGTGATGAAGAGGACGTCGTCTACTCCGTCGCCGTCCATGTCGGCAACGGCGGGCATCCCGGTAGGACCGAGCGTGTGGTGCCAGATCACTTTCGCCGAGCCGTCGTTGTGCCAGAGGAGTTTTCCGTCCCGGCCATCGAGAGCGAAGCTCTGCGCTGCGTCGTTCCCTGTCATGGCGATGCGGGCGGCTACGTACACGTCGAGGTGATCGTCGTGGTTGAAATCCCCGAAGGTCGCGCGGGAGATCGGGGCATAGAGTGAAGTAAAGGTGATTCCCGGCAACGCCGTCTTCCAACGGGTCTTGCCTGTGCTGTCGAGAAGTTGCACTCCCGCGCCGCCCTCTCCTGCAACGCAGGCGACGAGGACCTCTTTCTTCCCGTCACCATCCACGTCGGCGACAAGAGGCATCGGGCCATGGCCTGCATTGGCGGGGAATCCCCAGCCCTCCGCCTGCCACATCTTCCGAGGCTCGCCCGTGAACGGACCCCGCAGCGCGATGACCCGCTTGTCTGCCCGGCAGAGGATTACTTCATTCGAGCCGTCTCCGTCGAGGTCAGCAATCGCCGCGTTTCCCGACATCGGTCGACCGCAAGCCCAGGAGGATTTCACCTTGCCATTGAGACCAAGCACACTCATAGTGGCGTCGCCAGCAGATGCGATGAGGGTGCCCTTAGCGGAGGTGAGTATCTTCACGTCCGACTTGTTCTCCAGCGGAACTGAGGAACGTGTCAGCTTCTTCCCCGGCTTCCCGGAGATGAAGACCAGTTGATCGGCGCGACCATCGCCGGAGGAACCCTCGGTGACAACCAGCGCCTTGCCTCTGGCGGTTTCGCAAATCACCGGGACACGTTGATCGTTATTGCGCCCTCCCATACCGAGCGGCCAGAGAGGTTCGTTGGTATATTCCAGTCGGCACTTGTCTCGACGATAACGCTCCACCCATTTGCTCCCAACCGCATTCCCGATGACCAGTGTCGTGAACTCTCGCGGAGTGCGCGCACTTTCAACCGCGGCGATGAGCTCCGGGACTCCGTCGCCATCGAGATCGGCCACGGAGTGGACGTACAGATTGGGGACGGAGACCTTCTCCTTTCCCGTGAGGGAGTCATAGACTTTCAGGTCCCAGCGATCTTTGTGGACGGAGATCACAACCTCCCGCTTGCCGTCGCCATCCACATCCACAACCGGACTGGGAGGGACGTGCAAGGTGAACGCGCCCTGCGGGAACCACTCACCAAAGTACCGCCGCCAGAGAATGGGGCTTTCGGTGTATTTAGCGATTTCGCCGGGCTGCGCCTCGGGCGAGGGATACGGCTTTGCCTGGTCTGCTGCGTCGCCGATGCCGCCGCGCGGTGGAGAGAACACGCCAAGCTGCACGGCGATCAGGTCATTGTGAATGGAGAACTCCGCCTTGCCGTCGCCATCGACGTCCTGGATTCCGAGTGAGCCATAGTTGCGCATAAGCCCTTCGTCTTTGTGTGGATTCCAGTAGAAGCGGAAGAGGTCTTTGCCGTCGCGAGCATCCATCGCGACGATGCCGCCATGTACCGCCGCGGCGACGCACATCGTGTTCTCGTCGTATCGTCCGGCGCTTGCCGTGCAGTGAGCATAGACCGGACCCTTGTTGAACTCCCGCTCCCAGACCAGCTTCGCCTTCGAGCAACCGTCGGCGAAACTCCACATCTGAGCGTAGTTGTTCTCATATTGCTCCGAAGCGCAGGCAATCTGCTGTCCCTTGACCTCGGGCAGAAACTTGCCGACGAAGATGCGGTATCTCCCGACGGAACCGGTTCCCGCTCGCGACCAGACTCGCTGCCCGTCCTTCCCATTGATGATCGCCGGACCATCCACGACGATCTCAGTAGCGCCATCTCCGTCCACGTCCGCAATCGCGACAACTCCTCCACACGCTGACCGCCACTTCTCCTTGCCGGTCATGTCCACACACACGAGGGGCGACGGTCCGTAGAGCACTTCCTCCTTCCCGTCGTCATCCACGTCCGCGCACATCGCCCAACGTATCGGCAGTTGCCCGAGGTTGTAGGACCAAACCTCCTTCGGGGCTTGTGGCATGTTGCAGGGGACCTCTGCTTGTGCGGAGAGCCTGTTGTCATGCGCGGGCATGGGCCATTCACCTTTGGCGCCCACGACTGTGGCGGCAGTCGTCAGTAAGAGAAGGCCGGCGAGGACAAGTAGATTGGTCATTGTTTTGGCCTTTCGGTCGGTAGAATCACTTAATCGCCGCTATGTTATGCGAGGTGTGGGATTGGAGTCAAGATCGGGACTTCCCGGTCCTTGCTGAAAGCCGGGAAACCTGTTACATTTGCCAGCGTTCGATTGATCCAGGAGGAGTCGTAGATGGCAGTTGGCGAGTTGGCATTGCTGGGGGGAGAACCCGTCCGGACGAAAGCATGGCCGGAGTGGCCGGTTTATGACGAGCGCGAGATGAACGCGTTGAAAGACGTGCTGGAGAGTCGCGCGTGGTCGCGTAGCTACGGACCGAAAGTGCAGCAGTTCGAGGAAGCTTTCGCGAAATACCAGGACTCCTTGTATGGGATCGCGGTGGCCAACGGCACCGCAGCCCTGGAGATCTCTCTCAAGGCCGCAGGCGTGGAGGCGGGAGACGAGGTGATCGTCCCGGCTTACACCTTCATCGCCACCGCGAGTGCTGCGCTGCAGGTGAACGCAATTCCGATTTTCGCGGACATCGACCCTGACACCGGGAATATCGACCCCCGCTCAGTTGAAGCCTCCCTTACCGACAAGACGAAGGCCCTCGTGCCCGTGCATTTCGGGGGTCGTGCGGCCGACATGGACTCCCTTCTCGAGATCGCCCGTCGTCACAATCTCGTCGTCATTGAAGACGCATGTCATGGTTGGGGTTCGACTTGGAGGGGCCGAAAAGTTGGCGCTATCGGGCTTGCCGGAGGTGTCAGCTTCCAGCAAAGCAAGAACATGACTTCGGGCGAGGGTGGCTTCATCCTGACGAACGACGCTGAGACGGCCGGTAAGTGCTACTCGCTGCAGCACATCGGACGCATTGAGGGTCGCCCTTTCTACGAGCACCACGTCATCGCCTGGAACTACCGCATGACCGAATGGCAGGGAGCGATACTCCTCGTGCAACTGGAACGGCTTGAGGAGCAAACGCAGAAACGGTGGGAGAACTCGTTGTTCCTTGAAGAGAGGCTGAAACAGTTTCCTTGCTTCCGCGTACTGCGCACTGATCCCTGGGTCACTCGTAGCTCCGTACACGTATACATGATTCGGTACAACGAGGCGGCAATGGAGGGAGTCTCTCGTGACAAGTTCCTCCAGGCTTTGAATGCCGAGGGGATCCCTGCTTGGTCGGGGTATCCGCATCCGTTGTACCGAAATCCGGTGTTTACCGAGATGAACTTCGGGCGCACCGGTCATCCCTTCACGTGTTCCCTCTATGGAAGATCGGTGGACTACTCGAAGTGCGACTGCCCGGGAACAGAGCAGTTCTGTGGCGACGCGGTGTGGTTGTATCAGTCAATGTTCCTTGCAGATCAGGAAGACATGCTGGACATTGCTCGCGCAGTGGAGAAGGTGTGGGAGAATCGAGCTACCCTTCGAGGAGGCACTTAGACAAGCCGTGGGAACTGCCATGCACCTGCAACTTCCAGCTCGATATTGGCCGAAGTGTCCTCCTCCCGAAGTGTCGCTGTCCGAATACGACGAGAAGTCCCTGCAATATGGGGAGTTGGAGTTGGACTTCGCTGTTGAGGAGACGGCCTTCATGTTGGTGGATTGCTGGAACCTTACGAAGGACGGTCCCCCGATCGTGCCGGGCATGTCGAAGTACTGGGATTACAACTTCATCGCGGGCGGCGCCAGTTGGCTGGAGCGCGCCGAGGCAATCGTTGCCGAAAGGATTCTGCCGTGCCTGAGGCGCGCCAGGGAACTCGGTATGTTGGTGGTCCACGGCCCGAGTTCCTACATCGCCAACCATTACCCGCAATGCCAGGAGTTGTCGCGGACTGTCCCCGAGCCCCCGCCGCCTGTGCCTCGCGCCTGGCCCCCAGCCGACTTTGTGGCTGAATGTTGGCGGCAATTCATGCGGCTGCGTTACGGGGAAGACTGTGAAACTTACTGGAACCACCTGCGGCCGGCGATGGACATTGCCAGTGCGTTGCGCCCGACGGAGGAGGAGGTGGTGTTCTCAACGCTTGCGCAATTGGACGATGTTCTTACGGAGCGGAAAATCCTCAACGCAATTTTCGTGGGCTTTGCGGCAAATGCCTGTCTGCTACAGAAACCAGGCGCGGTCGCCGATTTGTCGGGGTGTGGGTATCAAGTCGTCGTCCTGCGTGATTGCACGACCGCCATTGAAGCGCCCTGGTCGGTGGATAGTCTTGCGGCGACTCGGACGACGATGGACTATCTTGAGATGTGCTACGGTTACACTGCCACCAGTGAGGATTTCCTCAAAGCAAGTGCTCACTGAGGTAATCCGCAGGGAGCCAAAGGAAACGTGATGACGTCGAGAGAGAGAATTCTCGCCGCTCTCCAGCGGCAGCCGGTCGACTACCTTCCCTGCCTTCCACACTTCTGGTCCTCGCCGGAAGTTGAGGGCTATCGTTGGGACTCTGAAGTTGAACGCTTGGAGGTGACGACTGAGATACTCGGTGTCGATGCCCTGATTCATTTCGGCATTGGAGTCTCCCAACATCCCTCGGTGAGCGCAAAGGTGTGGGAGGAACACCCCTGCGACGAGAAGTGGCCGCTTCTTCATAAGTCGGTCTCCACTCCTCGCGGTGAGCTGCAGGCGATAGTTCGCAAGACCGACGACTGGCCGCATGGGAACGACATTCCGTTTTACTCCGACTTCAACGTTTCCCGCTACGTGAAGCCGTGGCTCGCGTCCCTGGAAGAGGTTGAGAAGTTCGCCTATGTTTACCAACCGCCCTCCGACAAAACCGTTGAAGTAGCCAGGGAACGGTGGGACGCACTTCAGCCGATAGTTGAGCGATACCAGGTTCCCGTGATGGGAACGTATTCTCTGGGACTGACCGGGGCGATCCTCTTGTTCGGCGCCGAGCAGGGAGTGATGGTCTCCATGGACCAGCCGGAGGCCATGGAGAGGTACGTTGAGATAGTCCATCGGACCGATGTGGAGGTCCTGAAGATCATGCTCGACCTCGGAGTGGACATCCTCCGCAGGAATGGCTGGTACGAAAGCACCGACTTCTGGAACCCGACGCAGTTTCAGCGATACGTTCAGCCTAACATGGAGAACGAGATTCGACTGACCCACGAGGCAGGCCGCCCTTTCAACTACACGATGTGTACAGGCATCATGCCTCTGGTCCCAGTTTTGTCGGCGATGGAGCTCGATTCTCTGGACACGATTGAGCCGGTTCTGGGTGGCCAGAACATGCCCCGCCTGGCAGCGGAACTGGGGCACACGAAGTGTCTCTGGGGAGGAGTCAGCGCGCCCATCCACCTTGGGGAAGGGAGACCTGAACAGGTGCGTCAGGCGGTGCGCCAGGCCGTTGAGACTTTCGGCAAGGAGGGATTCATTCTCACAGCCGTCCCGTCGATTCGCCCTCAATGGCCGTGGGAGAATGTGCTGGCGATGTTGGAGGAATGGCGGGAAGTACGCTGATATCCCGCTGCGTTGAAACGGACAGCAGTCAGGTTTATCTACAGAGAGGATTGGCCAAGATGATTTCCGAATTCTCATTTCCAACTCGAATCATTGTCGGACCGGGCGCGATTCGGCTTTTGGGACAGCATATACGACAACTCGGCGGCGCTCGGGTGCAAATCGTGACCGATCCGGGTGTCGTGAAAGCCGGTTTGATAGACCGCCTCCTCGTTCCCCTGCGCGAGGAGAACCTGGAGTCCTTCGTTTACGACGGCGTGGCGCCGAACCCGATCGAGAAGAATGTCACCGACGGAGTGAACCATTACTGCGAGTACAACTGTGACATAATCGTGGGTGTCGGCGGCGGAAGCTCGATGGACGTCGCGAAGGCAATCCGGCTGAAGGTCACCCATGACCTGCCTCTTTCTGAGTACACCACCGACAAGGAGGGTTGGAACAAGATCGGGCAGAATATCCCGCCGATGCTCGCGGTCCCCACGACCTCGGGCACCGGCAGCGAGGTAGGACGAGGCGCGGTAGTAACGATGGAGGCGACGAACCGAAAAGCTCTCGTCTTCAGCCCCCACCTCCTCGCGACGATGGCGATATGCGATCCGGAGTTGACTTTGGGGTTGCCGCCGAATATCACGGCCTGGACGGGGGCGGATGC
>JACQGJ010000586.1 GCA_016199605.1 Armatimonadota bacterium
CTGGGGGACCGTGTGGCGCAGGTTGAGAGGCTACACGTCGGGCGAAGTTCTTCATCCGGCGGTCCCTGACTGGGAGGCGTGGCGAACCTACGAGTTTCCTCCGTTGCCTCCGGACGAGCACTTCGAGGATTTCGCTGCCGGGGTCCGCGAGCGCCACCCGGAGGAGTTTGTGCTGGGCAGTGGGGGAGGGTTTTTCCAGCACATGCAGCATCTGCGTGGGCCTGAAAACTACTTCATCGATCTGGCGGAGGAAAATGAAGGAGTCAACGAGCTGGCGGACCGGATGGTTGAAAGGAACGTGTACTGCATCGAACGCTACGTGAAAGCCGGGGCGGACTGCATCGCTTTTGGTGATGACTGGGGAGCGCAACACGAGCTACTCATCCACCCCGACCTGTGGCGCCGGTTCTTCAAGCCTCGCTATGCCCGGATGTTTGAAGTGGCCCGTGATGCTGGAGTTCACGTCTGGTTCCACACCGACGGATGGATCATGGAGATCATCGAGGACCTGATCGAGATCGGCGTCACAGTCCTCAATCCTCAGCATCCCTGCATGGGAACCCAACGCGTGGCCGACGTGGTCCGTGGTCAAGTGTGCATACGCACCGACATCGATCGACAGTGGGTCATTCCCTACGGCACTCCAGAGCAGGTTGAGGCGGCAGTCAAGGAAGCCATTGCCGCGTTCGGCAACCACAAGGGCGGTGTGCTGCTTCATGGAGAGGTCGGGCCCGAAGTGCCCTTTGCGAATATCGAAGCCCTTTACTCGTCGTTCTATGAGTACGGACGGTATCCGCTGGAGTGGCTGAGCCCGTAGAGTCCGAGAAGCACTCTATCCGGTCAGGTCCTTGGGCTTCTCCCTCTTTTCGCTCCGAATCGTTGTCCCGCAGGAGCCACACTGATATGCAGTCCACGTGACGACGACTTCCTCGTCGCCCCGTTTCTCCTTCTGATCGGTCGAGGATTGGAACGTGCTTACCAGTTTCCTGCACCTTGAACACATTTCCATCTTGCTCAATCCCCCACTCGCACCATGTAGGCTTGCAGCGTGCCTGATTCGTCCGAGTTGAAGAACCCGGTTTTCCCGTCGGGCGCCAGGAACGGATGAAGGTGGGAATCCTTGCTGCACGAGCATCTCGCGTTCAGAAGGTAGGTGAAGTTCTTCAGCGGATCGACACCGATGCCGCCGAACTCCGCCACAAAAAGGTGTCCGCCACTATCGAACGGACCGGCATCAGTGATGAACCGGTTCCCGTCGAGGTCAGTTGCAAAGTGGCAGAAGCGGGGTGCTGGGAATTCGCGGCTCAGATCATTGCGCACACCGTTTGGCGACTCCTTGCCGCGGTGTCCAACCTCCTCCGTGGCAAGCCCTTCGATGAGTTGCCACTCCTCAGGTTGTCGAGTGCCGGTGCTTGTAATCACCCAGTCGGTTCGGCCCCTCCAGCATTGATGTCCCTGGCAAAATTCATTGCCGTCCCGTCCCCACGGCATGGTGCGAAAGTGAGTCCCGTCCTCCCGGATCACGTGGATGTCCGCGCCCATTCCGCCCACGAGTCGCGTGACGTTGCCGTTGACATCGGTGACGTTGTCGTGGTTTTCCTGGATAAGCAGGTCTTGCCTCCTTTCGGGATCGAGGGAACGGGAATACTGCGGATGAAGGTTGCACCAGGTTTGTCCGTGGAGGATCGGAGTCACCGTTGCCTCTATGAGGTCGAACACCATCAAACCCCAGGGAGCGCCTTCCGTCTTGCCATCCCCGAAATAGGCGGAAAGCGCCAGCTTTCTCCCGTCCGAGGAGATGGTCGATAGCGGGTAGATGCTGCTGGGACGAAAGGGGGTCCCCGGCAGGGCGTTGTCTACGACCAGGACTGTCTCATGCCCTGTCCCATCGAGACCGACGCGCTTGAGGATCAACCGACCTCCTCCAACTTCTGTTTCATTCACGAAGTAGTAGACAGCCGTCCCGTCAGGAGTAACGGAGGGCGCAGTGGCGCCCGTCTCTTCGGTGATGGGATACAAGGCGCAGTCGTTCTCGAGGTCACATACGAGATAGCGGTGTTCGGGGTCGTGCTTGTCGCTCCCGTGGGCGTGCGCGGAACGGTGCAAGATGAAGCGCTTGGAGTCCGGGGCAAACACTTGTGCTTCCATGTAGACATGGGAACTGGGGAGGACTTCCGACGTGAGTTGAACCACCTGGATGTTATCGGGAGATCGCTCGTCGAGTAGATCAGGTCTGAGTTTCAACCTTCGCTCCTTTCAGCGCGGTCATTTGATGTCCGGGATGATTCTTTCTCCGACTCGGCAGAAGCCCCAGCGCATCATGACGATCGGGTCGAGCTTCTCGAGGGCAAGCTGACCTTGCTCGTCAAACAGGGATTCCTCAACATGCTCCACAAGGACTTCGCCGATGAAGAGGTCATGATCGCCCACCTCGACAATGTTTACCAGTCGGCATTCGAGGTTAATCGGGCACTCACCAATCAACGGTGGCTCGACCTGCTGCGCAGCAACCGGGGTCAGCCCGAACTCCTCGAACTTGTTTACTCCGTCGCGCCCCGACACCGAGCCACACTGCAAGGCCTGATCCAGCAGGGCCGTTGTCGGAAGGTTTACGACGAACTCTTTCTGTTGGGAAATCAATCCATGTGAGTACGTGGCCTTGCGAATCGCGAGTCCGACCCACACAGGATCCTTGATACTGAGGTTGAAAACCTCTCCCAGCGTGATGATGTTGGGATTTCCCTCGGCGTCGCAGGAAGTGATCAACCCAACGGGAGTTGGGTAGATCGGACGCGTCGGGTGGTGCTGAATTTTCGCCATTCCATGGCTCCTCTGCGAAAATGTGAAAGTGGAGGAATCTCTTTTACTCTGGCGAATAAACTTACACGCAAGAGAGCAACGTGTCAATGGCAACTATTCACCTGTTGGGAGGGAGTTGGACTCCCGACCCATATTTCCTTGTCGTAGCAGAGCCGGGTAGGCAGGTCGGGAGTCCTCGAACTCACAGAGTTCGCACTCCCTCCCAACAAGGTCCAGGTGAACAGTTACTGTCAATGAGGTGGAGTTGCCATTTTCGCGTTTCCCGTCGGGACGAGAGACCGTGCTCAGTGGGGAAGATGCGGTGAGGATGAAGGAGAAGATGTCGGATGAAAGCTTGTAGTCTGGTTTCACGATCCGCGTTAGTCGCAGTCTTGTACGCAGTTGCCGCGTCGGGACAGCCTGCCGCCCCTCCTCCGGTGTTCGAGACGAACACTGATATGGGGCTTGTGAGAGTGGGGGAGATCGCTCAGGTCAGAACCTTCGATGGCGTCGAGTCGGCTGACCCGTATTTGCGGCTGACCGTACGCGTGGAGCGAAAGACCAATGAGGTCGTGGACCCAATCCTGGTTTCCGTGACACAGGCCCTCGACGATGCCGGCTCCTCGGTGGTGCCCCAGCCGGGAAGCCGCGCCGCTCAGATCGCGACCATCGCGAATAGTCGATGGGGCGGCGGGGTGACCGGTGCTGCTCTTGGAGATGGGAAAGGGAAGTCCTGGTCGGATCGGCCGGTATTCCTGCTTGCTCCGCAACCTCAGGCGATGACCCTCTCCTCTCTCGTTTTGAGTATCTCCTACTCCCTGATTGACAAGTGGGAGGAGATCGCGTTCGATCCCAAAAGCCTCGGACCTCAGTCGGCAAAGGAACAAGGTTGGGCGCGAGCCTCCCTGCAGACATTGGCGAACTGGGGAACGGGGGCAACGCAGCAGATGGAGGTCAGTCTCCACCTGAAACGAGTGAAAGGTGACATCCATATCGGCACTCATCTTTTCCGTTACCTTGTGCGGGATGCAGGAGGCAAGGAGTTCCCGGGGTATCTGTGGAACGCCGCCGCGGGAGACGATGGTTTCGATCTGTTCGTCAGATGGACCTCACTCCCCACGGACTTCCAGCCAGCACAGCTTGTCTTTCGGTTCCCCGCTGCAGTCGATACAAAGACTGTGGAGGCAAGCTTCAAGGGCATTCCGTTGCCTTGAGGCGGCGTCAAACCATCGCGTTAGTGCAGCTTTTCGTAAGTTCGTTCCGGGAATGTCATTGCGAACGGAGTGGTCCTGCC
>JACQGJ010000048.1 GCA_016199605.1 Armatimonadota bacterium
CCGCCCGTCGTTGGGTTGAACAGCGACATCATCTGAAGCGATCCCGTCGGCATCCCGTAGCCGTGCTCAAGCTGGAAGGGCACATTGCTCACCCACCCGCCTTTCAAGGGGTAGAAGTAGTAACTGTCCTTCAAAGGCCCAACGGTGGCATGAGTGAGCAACGGGAAGAAGACGCGCAGCCGATGGGGTTGCGTGTCGGTGTTCGTCACTCTGAGTCCGAAACGCAGGTCGCAGGAATTGTCCAGGCGCGCCGAGAATTGCGCCATTGCTTTCGCCGAGCGCAGAGAGAGCGTCACCGTTGCGCCTTCGCCTTTGGCGCTGCTTTTCGTCCTGACGACCTCGAACTTGTCCGAGGTTATCAACTCATCGTCGACTGCGATCGCGAACAGGTTTGACGTTTGGCCATCTACCAGGCAGTCCTCAGCAGCCCGCTTGTGGTACAGGCGACGAAGAGCCAAGGGTTGCGTCGTCAGTTCCGCAAACAGGTAGCTGTTCTCCAACTCAAACCCGTGGCCCGAAAAGCGCGCTTGCGGTTTCACAGTGCGAGTCACGCTGTTGGGTGATTGTGTCGGGGGAGGCAGCGCTTCCCTGGCGAGACGCCGATAGATGTTGTTCAGGCTCAACACTCCCCCGGCCTGGAGTTGATGCAGCCCGGTCAGTCGTTCGATCTCTGACGGAATGCGGTTGACCGTCTCGTCGCTGAACTCTATGAGGGAGGATAAAGCCGCTCGATCGACGGTCACGGTTTCCCGCAGCAGTTTCACAACCTCCGTCGGGGTCGGCTTCCGCACACTGGCGGCGTAGACAAACGCAGCGACGGCGGCCGTCGTTGCTGCCGCGGGACACGTCCCACCCGTTCCTGAGGCATGAAACGAGGGGGGGACGAAGTTGATCGTTTCCGTGTCTCGCTCATCTCTGGCTGAAGGAGTCAGCAACTCGCCTGGCGACTTGCGAGCCAGGGGGATGGCCGTGATGAAGTTCTGGATGCCGCTGCCATCAGGCTTGAGCGCATGAGCCTGCCACGACTCGCTTGTCGGTCGGCCGGTCTCCCCATAAGGTGCAACGAACAGGGCGTTCGAGGTCTCACGAGTCTTGTCAGCGATGAGCCGAACACTCGGTCCCCAGAACGAGTGGAAGCAGACGATGAGGTCCGCCTCCTGCCCGGCCTTCGCGAAGGTCTCACCGATGACGGCGTAGTCGTCCGGCGGTTGATAGACCAGCAAACGCGTTCGGACGCCGAGCAGCTTTGTCAGGTCTAAAATGACTTGCGCCTGGCCGGTGTCATGCGTTCCCGCCTTGGGATCCGTCGCGCCCTCGCGGTACTCAAAAGTATTGAACCACGGCATCCACGGAAGAGGCTGCGCCTTGATGTAGCCGGAGAGCGAGGACTCGCTGACGCCGCCCTCTCCGACAATCGCAATGGTCACGGGCCTGCGGCAGGCCATCGTCACAAGCCGGGAGCGGGTTGCCTCGTCGGTGATGCCGAGAGCATGCAACTCCCATTGCGCTCCTTCCAGGGCCTTCTTCTCGAGTCCTTGCTGGGCAGCGGAAACGGCACCCGACAAGGACACGGAAAACAGCACGGTTGTGAGGGCCCTGAAATATTGTCTCGCGGAAATAAATCGCATCAGTATTCACCTCATTGCGAATGTGCCATCAACCATTCCTTCGAATCTCCGAAGAGGGAGACCGCGCGGATCTGTAGAGACCAGACCTACAGCCGACTAAGGTCGATCGGCACATCGTGCGCTCGGTCCTGTCTTCGCCGCCGCATCCGTCAGTCCTCTTCCGTGACCTGATACGCCTCAGCCGCTCCACTTCCAGGGACCCCCCGTCTTCGACATCGAAGAAGATATCCTGCCGCTCTACTCCGCGCCGTAACCCGTCAGATCATACGTTGTCTGATGCTGAAAGCGTTGGATCAGGTGTGCCCTGGTGATCCACACGTGTCTGAGTACGGATTTGTTTTGGCAATCACCGACCGGAGGCGCGGTCACATTCAAAGAGGTGTTCCCGTATATCCTTTGACCGGCGAAGTCAAATCTGGTAATCTCATCCTGCATGGCAAGCCTTACTTTCCGTTACGGAGGCTTACCTTTGAGTATGAGGTGTATATCGCTTCTTTGACTTGTCAGTGGTTCCGGCTCTGCCGGGTAGGGGAGGGAAAGCATGAAAAGACTACTGCACTTCGCATGGCTGGCGTTCGTTGCCTTTATCGTTTGTCGCACCGCGAGCGCCGGCACCGTTTATGGACCTTCGGGACTCATCCTGAATCCGTCGGCCTACGTGCCGGACGCCGGATCGGCTTCCATCGGCGCGTCGACTTTCACCGTAGATTTGCCAGGGGCAGACAAGCGGTGGATGTCCAGCACGATTGACTTCGGCGTTGGAGGCAAAGCCGAGGCGGGATTGACTTACCTCCGTCGGAGCGGTGGGGGATCGCAGTCCGGTTTTGGAGGATTCGGCAAGTATCAGTTTCAACACGAGAGCGCATCCGGTCCGGCCATCGCCGTCGGCATCGACTTCATCGGCGGGAGCCTGAAGACCACTCAGGGCTACCTCACTGCGACCAAGCGCCTTTCCCCTGCTGACGCTCTCAATCCCTTTACTCTGACTGCCGGCGTGATCCACGTCCAGGACCGGGATGGAATCACTCGACACGACGACGATGTTTTCGGCGGCTTCAACCTCGGCATCGCGCCTCGGCTCAACCTCGTTACCGAATGGAGGAGTCGCACAGCCGGTAATCCAAAGAACGGCAGCGGAGCGATGCTCATGTACGGTGGAGGCAAATACGGGTTGGCCGTGGGTTTCGTCAACAACGGGGCAAGCCAGAGTCACGAGTTCTTCATCGGGGCCGGCTTCAACGTCAGCACGCTCGACTGAGGCGCTCAAGGTCACCCTCGGCGTGCAGCCTCTCGAATATCTCTCTTGCGCGGTTCCGGTAGTTGAGAGCGTCGGCTTCGTCCTGCATCGCTCGCGCCAAATCCTCACACGTCCGCCCCACTTCAAGCTCGGCATTCATGTCTTCGAACAGGCGCAGACTCTCCTGAAGATCAAGGACCGACGGCTCCCGCCGTCCCATCGCGGCGAGTGCGGCCCCATGCGACCGAAGCGCGATCGCCTGGTGGAACTTGCTCCCCATCGGATTGGCAATCTCAAGGGCCACCACTGCGTTCGTCTCGGCTCCCTCCGGATTTCCCGCAAGCAAGTCTACCGACGAGAGCGACGCATGCGTCAACGACAGCAGGTCCTGAAGCCCAAGTCGCCCGGACTCGATCGCCGCGGTGTTGAGCGTTTCCCGAGCTTCGGCGACCTCGCCCCTGGCGAGTTGGACCCGACCCAGATTCACCAAAGCAAACGTCGCGGTGTAGTTGTTCCCAATGCGGTGTGCAAGTGCCAGCGCCTGGCGATAGTGAGCTTCCGCCTCCCTGAACCTGCCCAGATTGCAGGCAACATTTCCCCGGTTGACGAGACCGGCGCTCATTCCCTCCGTGTGTCCCATACGTTCCCGCATCTCGACGCTTCGCCGAAAGAACTCGTCGGCTTCCTGATACCTCCCGCCATCCGACGACAGGTTGCCGAGATTGTTGAGCGCCGAAGCAATGCCGACAAGGTCACCCAATTCCTCACGGATCGTCAGGCTGCGACGCAGCAGGTCCCCGGCGGAGTCATAGTCCCCCGAGCTGTGCTGCACCACGCCGAGCACCAGGCAGCAGTCGCTGATTTCTTTCGGGCTGTTGACCCGCTCAGCCTGCGCCAGACCGCGGGAGGCCTGATCGGCGGCCTCGGTGTAATCTCCCAGCCGGAAGGAAACTCCGGCAAGCTCGCTCCAGATTTTCGCGACCTCACCTTGAGCGCCGGCCGAACGGCCCTCCTCCACTTCTGCCAGTCCGTCACGCAGCCAACGAAGGGCCTCTGCCGCCTCAGACTCCCGCATGTAGACGTCCCCAATCTTCCGTTTCAACGCGGCAATGTGAACACGGAGGGATCCGTCAAGCGATCCCTTGCAGGTCAAAGACAGCTCGTCGAGCACCTGGTGGTACCGCGATCGTGCTTCCACGTATTCGCCGGTCAGAGTAGCGACGTCGCCCAGCGCCTCGTAGCACCGGTGTGCGTCCCGCCTCCGCTCCGCTCGGGCCTCCACCGGAAGGCGGTCCAGGGTCTCCAGAGCCTCGGTAAAGAACGACCTCGCATTGCTCGTCGCGAACAATCGCAGCGCTTTCGCACCCGATAGTATGAGAGAATCGACGGCTTTCACGACGTTGTCGGATCGTGAATAGTGATAGGCCAGCTTCTCATACTGGTCTTCGAGTCGAGCGCCGCTCAACGCCTCGATCGTTGATGCAACGGCTTCATGGTATTGGTGACGCAGCTCGATGAGCAGCATCTGGTATGCCACGTCCTGGATGATCGACTGTCGAAACCCGTATTCCCATGAGGGCTGCGGAGTGAGTTCTTCGATGAACTCTGCGGTCTCCAACTGCGCAACCGAAGGTGCGAAATCCACATGCAGTCCCGCCACGGCCCGAAGCACCTCAACGGGGAAGCTCTTTCCGATCACGGCGGCGCATTGCAGCGCGTGCTTGACTGGCGGGCGCAGAAGGTCGATGCGCGCCGTGACGATGGCTTCGAGAGTTTCCGGGAGCTGCACGTGGTGTGGATCGTGGGTTTCCTTCCATTGACCGTCCTCGCTGACAAGCCACCCGGTGTCAACGAGAGAACGGACCAACTCTTCGACAAACAACGGAAATCCGGCCGCGCGCTCAACAATCAGGCTGCGAAGGATCGGCAGCGACTGAGGCTCCGCGCCCAGCAGGGCGGCGGCCATCTTTTCGCACTCGGTGTCGCTCAGCCCCTTCAGGTTCAACGTGATCGAACCTTCTCGTGCTGCCCACGACGGCGTGAATTCCGGCCGGTAAGCGGTGACCAGCAGGAAACGCTCCGAGTCGAGGTCGGCAGTGAGCGTGTCCATGATCTCGAGCGAAAGCGGTTCCATCCACTGCACGTCATCGACGATGACCACAAGCCCGCGCTTGCGCGCGAGTGCGGACATAACCGTGCGGACCGCGTGCTGAGTCGCGCGCTTGGCGGCCTGTGCATCGGTGCCTTCCGGGCGGGGCAGTCCAAAAACATCCGCAAGATACGGCAGCGATTCCTGAAGCCCAGGCTCAATCTCCGCCAGCGTCTCGGAGATCGCTGCCTTCTGTTGGCTATGGTCGTCGCCTTCTTTGATTCCGCACAACTGGCTCAGAAGAATACGCCATGTCCGGTAGGCATTACGGCTTTCGCCGAAGGGACACCCCGATCTCAAACAGACCAGCCCGTGATTGTGGATGATCTTAGCGAACTCCTCGAGCAGCCGTGATTTGCCGATGCCCGATTGTCCAACAACACTCATTACGGCGCGGGTCGCGTCCGTCGACCGCGAGAGAGCGTCCCGCATGATCTGGAGTTCGGCGTCCCGCCCGACGAACGTGGAGCGGTCTCCTCCATACCCGAAGGCGCCCGCCGCCGGCTTCTCTCCGGTGACCTCATACACGGAGACCGGTTGCTCCTTGCCTTTGACGCGAATCGGCTCCCAAGCCTGGTACTGGAAAAGGCGGAGGGTTTGCCGGTAAACGGTCTCGCTGACGAGGACGCTGTTGGGGCGGGCCGTTGTCTCAATGCGGCTTGCGAGATTTACCGCGTCGCCCATCACGGTATACTGTTGCTTCTGCTCGGAGCCGACCACACCGGCGACGACAAGGCCGCTGTTGAGACCGACACGCATTTGAAGGTTCGTGCCCGTTTGCTCTCGTAGCCGCGCGGCAAACTCGGACAGTGCGACCTGCATTTCGAGCGCAGCGCGCACCGCGCGCTCCGGGTCGTTCTCATGCGCGATGGGAGCGCCGAACAGCGCCATCACGCAGTCCCCGATGAACTTGTCGATGGTTCCCTCGTGGCGAGCGATCACCTTTCCGAGCTCCGAAAAGCATCGGTTCATCAACCGGAAGACCTCCTCCGGGTCCAGCTTCTCGGACATCGCCGTGAACCCCATCACGTCGGCGAATAGAATCGTGACGCGACGTCGCTCACTGGGGGGCTGTGGCGGGGGCTCGACGTGAACGTCCGCGGGTTGCAGGGGAAAGGTTGGCGACTCCTCCAGAGGCGAGCCGCACGCGCCGCAGAAGAGGAAACTGGGAGGATTCTCGAAGCCGCAGCGCTGGCACCGGCTGTGTGACACTGAGGCGTGGTGTGCGTCCAGTTGCTCTCCACACCGGCCGCAATACACCATTGCCTCAGGATTATCGAACTCACAACGCGGACACAGCAAGTCAGCTCACTCGATTCTGCCAACAAGTGAAGCCATTATACCTGCCCAACCGACGGGAGAGGAAGGCGCGAGGCAGAACAACAACGAGGCAACGGATCTAATCTTGTCGAGCAGTAGGGGAAACGGGTATCTGGAATTGTGTCAAAAGACCCCTTCGAGTTCACCTCTCCGGTGAATGAGATAGACGGCCTGAACTGGAGGTGTCGTGCCCAGCCCTCGACACCTGCCAGTTCATCTGACAGGGGTCTGGGAGAATACAGGGACACTCGCCTTAACCTGCCGCGCAGGGACGGCACGTCTCGCCCAGCGGGGCGAGTAGCGACCGGTCACTACAACAGCCAAATCTGGCTTTGGATAATGCACACCTGCCTTCGTTGATCTTTCGGCCCATTACGGATAGAATAGCGGCGTCGTGATACCGATGGGGTTGTGCATGGAGTATGAATAGAATGATGGTTGCACTCGCAGTTCCCGGCCTTCTGATGTTTGCGGGTGACACGTTCTCGTCGGCTGGCGGTGCTGTTGCCGAGGATAGAAGAGGTCTCGTCCTCGAATACACTTTCGAGGACAACGTTGCGGATAGCTCGGGCAATGGTCATGACGGAGCGGTCAAGGGCAACTCCGCTTACGTCGCCGGCAAGGTTGGGAAGTGCCTGGCGCTCGACGGCGAGGGAGACTACCTTGTTGCCGACACGAACCTGGCCGGCCTGACGGGAACCTTCACTATCGAGTGCTGGGTCAAGCCCGATGCGACCCAGAGCGCCTACGTCGACCTCCTCGGAAACCATGCGGGCGTCCCCTTCTCCGGTTTCGTCCTTCAGCAGAACGGCGAGCAAGTGAATCGCTACTACTTCGCCTACGGTACCGGAAAAGCCTGGGTCTACAGCAAGACGGTGGAGCTTACGCCGGACCAATGGCAGCACTTTGCCGTAGTGAAGACGCCGGATCGGTTGCGTCTCTATCTGAACGGAATGCTGGTTGACAGCATGGCCGCTGAAGAACCGATGGCCGAGAGCACCACACCCTTCATGGTCGGCAACGGCATCGCCGGCCCGCCACGGTGTTTCAAAGGGATGATCGACGAAGTCCGCGTCTGGAACAGGCGGGTTACGTTCGAGTCCCTCCTAACTCCGGAACAGCATAAGGACCTCTTCGAGCGGACGGGCAGACTGGAGACGAAGGCCTCCGGCGCGGGGAGCATCTTCCGTCCCGGTGACAAGAAGGAGATCGAGCTTTCCATAGACCCGGAGACGGTTCCGGCCAGTGTCGGGACGCTCTCGGTCTCGTTCGAGTGTACCGATGCGAATGGCAAGAGGACGCCGGCCCTGAGTCCGGTAACTCTCCGCAGGTCCGACGGATTCAAGCGGCGGGTGCCCTTCTCCGCAGAGCCAGGAATCTACCGGGTCGCCTACACGTTGACCGTTGGAGTGAGGGCAGCCGCTAAAGGCGTGGCGCAGGGAACCTTCTCCTTCGCGGTGCTGCGTGGCTTCGGCAGCAAGGATTTCCACGGCACGACGCGGTCGGGCGACCTCCGCCCAAAGGCGAGGGTGGCCTCGACTTCCGTAGTGTCGTTGGACGGACAGTGGCTACTGGCAACCGACCCAAAGAACGTGGGCCGCGAGCAGAAGTGGTTTGCAGGTTCGATTCCGCAGGTGACGACGGCAAAGGTCCCGTGGATCATCCAGGATACGTTCCCCGCGTATCATGGCGTGGCGTGGTACTGGCGTGACTTTGCAACTCCGGGGAACCAGCACGCAGAGGGGCGCTATCTGCTGCGCTTCCGGGCGGTTGATTACCTGGCCGAGGTCTGGGTCAACGGCGTGCCCGTGGGCAGACATGAGGGCGGCGAGACGCCTTTCGTCTTGGACGTTACCGACGCTGTAGCTCAGGCTTCCACCTTGTCCCGCAACCGCCTCGCCGTACGCGTGCTGAACCCCACCCACGAACCGATTGACGGCCTTGTTTTGAATCAGACTCCCCACCGGGCCAAGGTCATCCCCTATTCCGCAGGCGCTTCCTACAACCATGGCGGCATCGTCGATTCGGTGGAGCTAATCATCACCCCATCCGTGCGCATCGAGGACCTCTACGTCTGGCCAGACCCGAAGACTGGAGTTGTTCACATTCAAGCCACGGTCCACAACGCACTCGACAAGCCCGTCACCGGACACCTGCAGTTCGCCGTTTCTCCGGCCGTGAGTGGAGAGACATTGGACGCTGCCTGCCTGGATCGCAGGCTTCCTCCTGGCGACACGCTGGTCGAGGCGAGTTTGCGCATCAACAACCCGCGTTTGTGGCAACTGAACGACCCCTACCTGTATCGCGTGACAGCCCGCGCCGGGAGGGCCCGTTCGAACTCTTTCGACGAATACTCCGTCCGATGCGGCTTCCGCGACTTCAGGTTTGAAAACGGCTACTTCCGTCTCAATGGCCGGCGGCTCTTTATCCGAAGCTCCCACACCGTCAACGCCGCTCCCGTCGGCCAGCAGGTGCCGCACGACCCCGACCTCTTTCGCCGCGATCTGCTTTACGTGAAGGCGATGGGCTTCAACGCGATTCGGTTCATCTGGGGAGGCGCGACGCGCCAGCAATTGGATCTCTGTGACGAGATCGGTCTGCTCGTTTATGAGGAGTCCTACGCCTCGCAGTCGATGGACGATACACCCAAACTGGCCGACCGGTTCGACCGTTCCGTCGCCGAACTCATCAAGCGCGACCGGAACCATCCAAGCGTGGTGATGTGGGGGCTGTTGAACGAGGCCTCGGACAACCCATCGTTCCGGCACGCGGTGGGGATGCTGCCGCTCGTCCGGTTCTTCGACGACACCCGCGTGGTGATGCTGAATAGCGGACGCTATGACGGCAAGCTTGAGATCGGCGCCCTCAGCAACCCCGGCGCCTCCGACTGGGAGAACGTGCTGACCGACGTACACGTCTACCCGCGCGTTCCTCACACGGCTGAGACCATCCGTGGCCTGCGAGCGCTCGACGGTGGCAGGAACCACGCCTTCCTCACAGAGTACGGCATCGGAAGCGCGGTGGACCTGTGGCGAGTCACCCGACACTTCGAGCGCCTCGGTAGAGAGAACGCCGAGGACGCCGTCTTCTACCGCGACAAGCTGAACCGATTCCTTGCCGACTGGGAACGGTGGAAGCTGGAGGAGTGCTTCGGCCGGCCGGAGGACTTCTTCGCTGCCAGCCTGCGCAAGATGGCCGGACAGCGCACCCTCGGACTGAACGCTGTTCGCGCCAACCCCAACCTCGTGGGCTACAGCCTCACCGGCACCATGGACCACGTGAACTGCGGCGAGGGACTGTTCACGCTCTTTCGCGAGCTGAAGCCTGGGACTGTGGACGCTCTCTTCGACGGGCTTGCTCCGCTCCGGCTGTGCCTCTTCGCCGAGCCGGTGAACGTCTACCCCGGGACGACGGTACACCTCGAAGTCGTGCTCGCCAACGAAGACGCCCTGCTGCCGGGCGAGTATCCCTTGCGCTTGCAGGTCTTCGGCCCTGACCAGAGGCTGGTCTTCGAGCGTGAGAGCAATGTCACCATCCCAAAGCCGAGTGAGAAGGTTGAACCGCCGTTCGCTCTCCCGGTCTTCGCGGAGGACATGGTTGTTGACGGTCCCTCCGGGAAATACCGGTTCGTCGCAAGGTTCGACCGCGGCGCAGCGGCGACCGGCGGCGACACGGAGTTCTACCTCACAGACCCGGCGGACCTGCCAGCAGTAGAAGCGGAGGTCGCGCTTTGGGGCGAAGACCCCATTCTTGCCAGGTGGCTGGCCCAGCATGGCATTCGCAGCCACGTGTTCTCCGCTACCGCACCGAACGCGGGAGAGGTGATCCTGATTTCGGACAAACCGCCTGCACCCGCGGGCGCCAGCGAGTGGAAAGAACTCGCCCGCTCCATCGCCCGAGGGGCCACAGCGGTCTTCCTTTCACCCGCTGTCTTCGCGCGGGGGGATCAGCCACTCGGCTGGCTACCTATGGCGAACAAGGGCGCGCCCACTGCCATCGTTGGTTGGCTTTATCTCAAGGATGAATGGGCGAAGAGTCATCCCATCTTTGAGGGACTGCCTGCCGGTGGGCTGATGGACTACACCTTCTACCGAGAACTTATCCCGGATGCTGTCTGGTCCGGCCAGGACCCACCAGCAGAAGCGGTCGCCGGCGCAATCAAGGCCTCGCAGGACTACTCCTCCGGGCTGTTGGTCTCCGTCTACAACTTCGGCGCCGGACGCTTCATTTTGAATACGTTACGCATCCGAGAGAACCTCGGCACGCACCCCGCCGCTGAGCGACTTCTGCGCAACATGCTTCGGTATGCTGCGCGCGACGCCGGCAAGCCCTTGGCCGAAATGCCACCGGATTGGGAAGGACAGATCAAGGCGATAGGGTACCAGTAAGGGGGTGCCCCCATCGGCTATGGGCCCGCCGCGCCACCCGCGCCGAGGGAGTGACGACGGTGATGTCAACTTGAGGTTGAGTGAACGCCACTGAGTAGTGTGGCTTCTACGAGAGAGTGGCGGGAGTGTGAGTGGGGGACAATGGAGACCGGAATGTGACCCGCTCAAAACATCCAGCCCAAAACATCCAGTCTTGCACCGCAAGACCGATCAAGTTAGACTGGTTGAACCGCGTGTTGGGAGGATTCTTCTCAGCACAGCCAATCCACACGAAGAGACGGATCCCATGCAATCAAAGATATCGCGCAATGCTCCCTGCCCGTGCGGCAGCGGGAAGAAATACAAGCTGTGCTGTATGCCTCAAGACGAGTCGGCGGCTCCAACTTTCCAGATCACCGGGCCCCGACCGGTTGCCTACTATCGCTCATCCCAGGAGTTCTGCCAGGTCATCCTCCGGTCCGATATCGGTATTCAGGAAGCCTTCTTCATCACCGAACGCGGCCTGACCGACCCGGAAACCCGGAGGGGAGTCAACAGCCTCATTCAGACGCTGCGGACTTCAGGCTATCCACCGCCGGGAGAGGATCGGCCGCTGAACCGCGCTGACAGGTCGCCTACCGATCCGGTCTTATGGAGCATCCTGCGCAATTGGGAGATTCTCTTCGAGGGTCCCTCGCCCCACAGCTCCGATGACCTGCAAGGATGCCTGAGGAGCATCCTGGAATCCATCAAGGTGTGGTCGACTCCTGCCAAAGATTCGCAAGGCTACCTGTATCATCTCATCGGCATGATGAAAAGCATGAAGGTCACTGTTGACCGGCTTTCGCTCGACGGTGAGCCAATTGAACCGGAAGAGCGCCCTGAAGATCGCTTGATCGAGCTGGCAGAGGATTGGCTGGCGGAAGGGATGCCGCGCTACGTGACGCCGTTTCACAGTGAAGCTGAACGGCTCCTCGATCGACACAAAGCCTCTCCGGTCGTCCACGTTTGCCAGTACCTCATCGGAAGAACCCATGAGCAGCGCACCACCGATCTTCTGCGACCGCTGCTGTCGAGAGCTTATGGGCAGTTGGGTGTGGGGTTTGGGTAAAATGAGAATCTTCGGCCGGGTCGTTGTGAACCTTCAACAAAGGTCGACTGTCTGAACATGGCAAACACCCAGGTTCCTGTCTTCTACTATGTCCGTCACGTCTGACCAACTCCGTCTCTACATGTCCCTCTTCCGTGGTCGATCCGACGTATTTGCACAACACTGGCACGACGAAGCGACAGGCAAAAGCGGCTACGCTCCAGCGCGCCGCAGAAACCCGGACGGGAGCGCAGAGTTCCTTCCGATGACCGAGCAAGTGCTGCGATGGCATCTGGGTGGTCAGATGACATTGGGGGTCTACCCTCTGCTCCCGGACAATACCACACATTTTCTGGCGGTGGATTTCGACGCGAAATCGGCAGGCAAGCAAGGGAACTGGCGACTCCACGCCGTAAAGTTCCTCAAGACCTGCAAACAACATGGAGTCCCAGCCAACCTCGAACGGTCCCGATCAGGACAAGGCGGTCACGTGTGGCTCTTCTTTGAGGAACCCGTGGCAGCATGGAAAGCCAGACGGGTCGCTCTATCGCTTTATAAGCTGTCAGGGGCAGCCCAATCGAAGTCACTCAAAACGCTGGATCGATTCTTCCCCAATCAGGACAGGTTGTCGGGAGCGGGACTGGGAAATCTCGTGGCTCTGCCGTTGCAGGGGCAGTGTGTGCAGGAAGGGAACAGCGTCTTCCTGGATTGGGAGGGCTACGGGGAACCTTTTGAAGACCAGTGGAGGTTCCTGTCTGCCGTTGCGCGGATTACTTCGCAGCAGCTTCATGCTATCGCAGAAGAGTTGGGCGTCCTCCAACGGTTGCAGTCCGTTACGCCATTTCTGGACAGCGACAAACCCACTGAGATCATTCCGGTCATTATCTCAGGTGAACTATCGATTCCACAGTTGGCTCTTCCCCAGACGCTCAAGGATTCCCTCAGGCACACCCTCGTCTTTCATAACCCGTCCTTCTACGAGAGACAGGCCAAGGGGCTCTCCACTTACAGAACGCCTCGGTTCATCCACTGTTGGCGGAGAGACGAAGACTTTGTGTATGTGCCTCGAGGCTTGATAGACAGAATCCGAACATTCTGCCGAGAACGCAATCTCACACTCAACGAGATCGACGAGAGAGTTGAAGACTCATGCAGCGCTTTCTGTCTGAACACTCCCCTGAGGTCTCATCAGCAAGTCGCCGTTGAGGAAATCCTTCGGCGTGAAACAGGTATTCTCCTGGCCCCACCCGGTGCGGGGAAGACGCTTATCGCATTGTCCGCTGCTTCGCAACGCCAGCAGCAGACGCTGATCCTCGTCCACACACGACAACTGCTCTCCCAGTGGATTGAGACCATCGTTTCCAGAACCGACATCCCAGAATGTGAGATCGGTATCCTGTCAGCCAACAAGTGGCAGGTCGGGGACAGGCTTACGCTTGGCTCTTTTCAAACCTTGGCACGCCGAGACTTGAAGGAAGTCGCAAGGCAATTTGGCGTGCTGATCATAGATGAATGTCACCGCGTTCCGGCAAAGACCTTTGTGCGTGTCGTCCGGCAACTCCCCGCGCGATTCGTCCTGGGGCTGACGGCGACCCCGCAACGCGCCGACGGACTCGAACGGCTGATTTATTTCCATCTGGGTGACCTCATTCACAGGGTCGCTCCCGTGGAGGTCGTGCCAGAACCTCTCCCTGAGCCGACGATAGTAATTCGACAAACCCATTTCGACTGCGATGAAGCCGTAGCGGAACATTTCCAGCGGCTGGGCGCGGCGCTTGTTGTCGACGAGAACCGCAACCGGCTGATCGCGGCAGACGTGATCGCCGAAACCACAGCGAACCACACTTGTCTCGTCCTGACCGACCGGCGCATCCACTGCGAGCAGATGGCCCGGCTGATAGGTGAGGGGGTTGACTGTCGCATCGTGTATGGCACGATGTCTCCTTCCGAGCGCCATGCAGTGATTGAGGAGATTGCTTCAGGACAGACGAAGGTCTTGATTGCCACAAGCAGACTTGTGGGCGAAGGTTTCGATTGCCCGGGACTGTCTTGCTTGTTCCTCGCCTTCCCTCTTTCAGCGCCAAGCAGGTTGATCCAGTACGTCGGTCGCCTTCAGAGGCCTCATGCTGGAAAGGTGGAGATCAAGGTCTTTGACTACCACGATACTCAGGTGCCGATCCTCGACGCCATGTTCCGCAAGCGTGAACGACTCTACCGGAGAATGAACCGAGAAACCAAAGCAAGGCAGCGGGAACGAGCGCAGTTGAAATTTGAATTCTGAACAAAGACAGACCGCCACAGTCGGGACACACCGGGGGCGACTGTCACCGGGGGCGACTTGGCACAGAACTCACAGGTGTGGTAGCATAACGCCGAGGAATGAAGCCATGAAACTGAACCTGCCAGAATGTCAGCGAATCATGCTGACGCAACCACCGATCGAGGACGTGATTTGCCAGGTGCGTTTCGCTCCATTGATGGATATCGCTCTCGAACCGCCGCGTCAGTTTCATACGGCGATAGCAACCCTTTTCCCCGTTTTCGACTCGCCGAAGCCGGTCCCCTCACCACAGGACGCAAAACAGAAAGCGATGTCCGAGAAGGGGTATGACCCGCCCAGGTGGAAATTCACCGATCAAGACCAAAGCTGGAGAGCCTACCTATATATCGACTTCCTTGCTGTGGAGACAACCGCCTATTCGAGATTTGAGGCGTTCTTGAGAAGAGTGCAAGGAGTAGCCAAAGCATTCACCGAAATCTATGGGCTTGCCATAGCCACCCGCGTGGGACTGCGATACATTAACCGCGTTAGCAAGCCACGGTCAACCAGCATGGGCGTTTGGTTGGACGGGCTGAACGAATTCTATGCTTCCTCCCTCACGCCGCATCTGCTGGTAGACACGTGTGCCCGCACATGGCACGAGGTGCATATCTTACAGCCAGATGGGGACAAAGACCCCGAGGCAATCATGGGGATTCGGTATGGCGTTGAACGTCCCGAAGGAGACGACAAGGACTACCTCGTGCTCGACTTTGACTGCTTTACCGAGAGTGATGTTTCTTTCGAAGATCTCGAAGCCACATTGCTCAGGTATCACGACCTCATTTATCGTGCGTTTCGATGGAGCTTCCAAGAGAATCTGTTCAGCAGCTTTGAACCTCAGGGGTGAGATACATGTCCTACGAATCTATTGGATATTACCAACCTACATCCACGTGGCCCTCTACCAGGAACGGTTTATCCTGCATTGAAACAGGATTGATCCCCATCACTGAGATCAACAGGACAAGGAAGACTGTTATTTCCGAGTCAGCTCAAGTGTTCCGATTCGACACCACCAGGACAACTTCCGAGGCTGAACAGTTTCGCTGTATTCAGGAGCTGTTTGAGAAGGGAGAGCGGGACCTTGCCTTTTCGACGATGGACGAATTGCTGGATGTGATGGCTACTCCCTCCAACTATCTCAGGGCACTCAGAATACTGTTGCGACAAGGTGAAGCATATACGGCTCGCTTACTTGCGGTAAAAGCGCATCAACGATTTCCATCTAATGCTCGTATTGCAAAAATCTATAAAGTCCTGCGACCTCCGACAGCCCGGTACACGACCGGGAAAGCGATTGACCGCAGTCGAGAAATCCAATGGCTACGTGAACATCGAGAGGAATACAAAGGGCAATGGGTGGTGTTAAGTGGTGACCGTTTGGTTGCTGCATCTGAGGATCTTTCAGAGGCGCTGGAGGAAGCGAAGAATGACAAACTGGAAGAAAGACCTCTGTTACACCAAGTGAGTTAAGGATGCTTTTTGAGGCTAACCACAGCGGATTCACAACCTCTGTTGTGAGATATTTGGACAATATCCCCAAAGACCCTCGTCCCAATCAGGCTTGCATATATGTACCCTTTCGCATCGAGGGGATGGAGCAAGACCTTCTTGGCCTTGTAGACACGGGCTCCCCTTGGTGCCTCATCCGATGGCCGTTACTTCAGCAAATGGGGTTCCTACCGCTGAGTGCAAGTGATCAGGATACGGAGGCACCCCTGAACACCAGTATAGGTCAGATTCGAGGTTATTTTTCCACATTAGGCATGGAGTTGCTTTGCGACGAAGGCGTATCTGTAGAAATAGATGCTACCGTCTTCGTTTCTGAAAGTTGGCAAGGGAAAAAAGCGCCAAATATGTTGGGGTATATCGGGTGCCTCTCCAGACTTCGCTTCGCAGTTGATCCCACTCGCAATCTGTTCCACTTTGGATTGGCCGAGACAGACGGAACCACATAGTGTTGGCTATTCGCCGCTCCGCGCTGCACTCCTGTTTGACCCGGCGGCAGACCTGAGGAGGAGTCAAGGACGAAGCAGCCTCTCAACCGCTGACAGCAGCAGATGCTGGGGCATCCACAAAAGGAGAACCACGAAAATGGTGTTCCGTCAGTTCTGCTACCATTCCTGCTGCATATTGTTCCACATCCATCTTAAGGCTGCTCCCTGTGACGAGATTGCGAACACCTATTCTCTAATCACAAACCAGCCTTTCTTGTCTTGCCCTTGTTCCAGCAAACCTCATTCTGGATTATCCACACGTCGCCTTCGTTGATCTTTCCGCCCATTACGGATAAAATAGCGGCGTCGTTATACCGATCAGGTTGTGAGAGGTGACCCATGATTGATCCGAAACTTCTTGAAATCCTTGCGTGTCCCGACTGCAAGGGTGATATCGAGCTGTGGGAAGAAAAGGAACGGCTCGTCTGCAAAAGCTGCGGAAAACGCTATCCTATTCGCGACGGCATTCCCATCATGCTCATTGACGAAGCCGAACTCCCCGACGGGGAGCAAACCTCCGGAGGGGAGCAGCACGCTGAGGCTGGTTAGTGGCCTGGGGTTGATCTTCATCTTTGCCCTCAGTCGCTAACCGTCAATCATGCCTTTTGACCTTTCCATCTGCATCGTCAACTGGAATGCGCTGGAACACCTGAGACGCTGCTTGAGATCCCTCGAGGAGGAGAAAG
>JACQGJ010000592.1 GCA_016199605.1 Armatimonadota bacterium
ACGGGTAGGGAACGGTCGCCGTGCCGTTCCTGTCACGGTAGGAACGAAACGTATCGCCCGGCAGGAACGGCACGGCGACCGTTCCCTACCGTGCAAACCTCACATTGGATAATGCACACTCCCCCAACGGCCTTCCTCGCATATCACCGTGACCGTGTTATACTCTGTGTGCCGGAGGTTTGACAAGAGATTTTTTCAGCACCTCGTAGCGGAGAGTGAAGCGCGAGGAACGGTGGAGACCCGTGCGAGACGTACTTTGTGCAACCTGCCGGGGTTCAGGTCGTCTCAGGGGTCAGTCTGGAATGTAAGAGTTGAGAGGAGCGATTCAGATGAGAAAGAGCTTAATTGCGACGTGGATTCTCGGGCTCGTGATCGCGGCGAGCATGACTTGTCATGCGGGGTTGTTCAGCGTGAGCGTGAGTGAGCAGAAGAAAGTTGGCGCTCAGGCGGCGCAAGAGATCGAGAGGAAAAGCGTGATCCTGGGACGAGACTTACAGGCGCCTAAGAACATCGGGGGAAGGTCGGTTGATGAGATCGTCTCGGAAATCGGCACCAATCTCGTTTCACTACTGGGGCCGAACCCCTGGAGTTTCAGCTTCAAAGTCATCCAGAACAAGGAAGTCAACGCCTTCGCGCTACCTGGCGGCCCCATTTACGTCTACACGGGACTGCTCAAGGCCCTCAAGCTCGAGTCGGACAGCCCGAGAGAAGCGGTCAACATGCTGGCCGGAGTCCTCGGTCACGAGATCGTTCACGTCACCGGGCAACACTGGGCTCAGCAATACAAGAAGGACCAGGAGCGGGGCCTTGGACTGGCGATCATCCTGGGAGCAGCGGGGGCGAACAAATCGACCCAGCAAGTCGCAGGCATCCTCAACTTTGCTCAGTCGCAGAAGTACTCTCGGAAAGACGAGTACCGTTCCGACGATGGGGGCATCAAGCTGCTCAACGACGGGCGCAGGTTTGGGTACGACCCGCAAGGAGTGGTCGACATGCTGCGAGTTCTGGACAAGATAAGCCAGGACACTCCCAAATCCATGGTTTGGCTCAGCGATCATCCCTCCACGGTAGACCGCATCAAACGCGCCGAGAAGAAAGTGTCCGACTTGAAAGCACTACCGTTGAAGTGAACGGTCGTCGTGCCGTTCTCACTCGATAGGGAACGCCACTGCGAGCGTTCCCTATCGACTTCTGCAAGGTAACCCTTCAAAGCCTCCCGGCACATGAACTTAACGACAGGACGCGGAGTGTAGTAGCTGCCAGTTTCGTGTCTTCCCGTGACCAACCTCTCAAAGATCGAGCCCAGCAATTCGGGATCGAGAGCGACCTGCAAATCGAGCAAAGTGCTTTCTTCGACCGTGAAGTTGTAGCGAGCGAAGAGATCGCGCAGGATGCTCGTGAAGACAGAGTTGGGGAGTTGGCGAAAACGTACAGCGCCTTCCACACGCTCATCCAGACGCCCGCGCCCAAACAGTCCTCCGTTGAGGAAGGGCGCTTCCGTGCCCACATCGGGGTCAGCGGGAAAGTGCTTGCGCCGCTCTTCCTCCGGGTTGCACAACACGCTGAAGAAAAGGAACGAGAGATAGTCGTGTGATACATACCGCGCAGCGCCTTGCCGTCCTTCACCTTGGGCGGCTGCTGGGCCCGGTCGAGCAAGGTGAGCAGGTAATTCCGATCTGCCTCTTTTCCCAGCCATCCCTTCTTCTGGAGGAACCAGCAGAACATCAGCCGGTTGAACAGGAGTTGGGTGAACTGGTGCGCCGCTTCGTCGTCGGCGTTCAGAGTCTTCTTAACCGCTGGCTTCACATCTTCATGGAAGCGGCGGTCGTAGTCGTCGAAGAAAACTTTGTTGACTTTCTCTACGTCGAAAGCAACTCGCTGCCGTCCCCAAATTGCTTGCGGCGATTGTTCGCCGGGGGAGAGACGGAGTTTTGTCTTTGCCGGGTCGTCGGCGGGGACGCGCACGGGGCTGACGAATGCGTGTTCGCTGTAATCCTTTGTGAAGGCAAAAGGCGCAGACCAATTCTCTGCGACTGACTTTCTGCACGACGCACCTCCTCAGCGCCGCCGCCTCTTCGCAAGGGTGACTCCGACAACTGCTCCTGCGATGCCTAAGATGAGGGATACACATTCCATATAAGGGCTGGGGGTCAACGGGAAGCCTGGGTCTGGGTATGTGATCCCGAACGTTGCGTGAGGAAGAACAAGGTGGAGTAAAAGCCACGTTACGGTCCACCATGGGACCACCAATAAGCAACAGCCGTTCAATCCACCGAGGATTTGGGAATGCGGAGTACAACGGGCTGCCTGTTCTCTTGTCTGCATCGCGTTCGGGCCGCTTACCTGTTTTCTCCGGAACCGCGCCCTACCCACACCACGTCACCATCATCTTTCGACCCATGTTCCCGCGGCAGCGGTTTCCCTCCGTCATCGTCGAAGTCGGGTCCAGCGCTGTAGAGAAGGAATCCCTCGCCCTCGCGGCGATAGAACAGTGGACCGTCATGAAAGGGATCCGCAGGGATTGCGGCCAGGATTGCGGGAGACAGCGCATCCAGTGAGCTCGGATACTCGTTGTGCTCCCGCCGGTAGGCCTGCAACGCCAGTGCTGTGAGAGCCAACCGACGGCGCGCCCGGCTTTCCGCCACCTTCGTCAGGACTCGATGGTAGGACGGTGTCAAAACGGCGACCAGTGGGTCGCGAGGGACGACAATTTCCTTTCGTTGATAGAAGGGCTTGTCCGTCTGTAGGAGGAGCTCATCGAAGTAGGCTTCCAGTGTAGCGGCAGTCTTGGGAAACAAAGGTCCTGCCCCCTTGAATTCCTTTGCCCACCCCTTGGCTTCGTCTGGATTTATCATGAACCGGTCAAGAGCCCGCCTGGTGAAAGTGCGCTCTCCTTTCAGAGTCTCGCTTACCGGGAGCTCCGTTCTGTCCAGGTCCGCAAGGCGAAGGGCTGCCTGCCTGGCGTCGTTTGCGGTCAATTGCGGGATGATCGGCTCCAGGGCATTGATGGAGATGTCTTCCATGGCTTGGGAGACCAACCGATGCAAGGCGCCTCCACCGATCGGGATGTCATGGGCAAAACGGAGTCCGTCAATGGCAGCCTCTGCCGCTGGTCCAGGGCTTCCTTGTTGCGCAAGCACTCGCGCTTCCACGGCCAGCAAACGGGTCAGATCTCGGAACAACGACAACTCCGGGAAAAGTTGGGCCGGGCCTTCTACGGGTCGCGATTGATAGGGCCGGTTGAACCCCTCGCGCAGCAACCGCAAGGCGCCCTGGTTCCTCTCGACGACGGCCAACTGTTCTGCCTCGTCCGCAGCTTTACCGTAAGCGGCTACCGCGCCGCCGTTGGCTTTGAGAAGCTCCCCTGCCGCAACGTACGCATCGAAAGCGTTTTCGGCAGGCTTGGGTTCGGGTTGTAGCTTGAGGTCGAGAGGTTTAGCCAGCAACTCGCGCGCCTCCGCTGTTGTATGCCACTTGACGTGGCCGTCAACATAGGCCAGGGCGACTCCTCCCAAATGTCTTCCCTGCGCGGGGAGGCTTTTACCGTCATCGTGTGGGTTCGCGCCCCCCGCATCACTTTCAAAGAACAAAACTGTCTCGGCAGGTCGAGGCGCCGACTCCATTTTGACTTTGGATAGGCCGCCTCGCATCGCGTAGCCGAACTTCAGATTTGCGGCAGGGCAGCAAAAGATCCTTTCGTTTTTCAGGTATGGGATCAGCTCCTTGACCCACTTCTCGGCCGGGGGGAAGAGGCCTTCCCAATCCTGAATATACATCGCCGCCGCCAGCGATATCTGCTTCAAATTCGACACGCAAGTTTCGAGCTGTTTCTGCTGCTGTACGCTCTTCATGATTTCTCGACCCGATGCAGAGGACAGCTCCACTGTTTTCAAAAGGTCAATGCGCCAACCCCCCTCCTCTTGACGCAGGACGATTCGTTGGTCTTTCACGAAACGTTTCCGCACTGATACTGTTGCCCGGTCGCCCTCAATCTTGGGCTTGCCGGTCTCAAACTTCGTTCCGGGAGTAGCATACACGAGCCAAAGCCTGTGAAGCAACCTTCCCCATTCCTTGACATCGTTGTCATCAATGCCTTGTTCCAAGCCGAAGCCGCTCAGCGTCTTCTTGGACCAGAAGGGCAGGGCCCCTCTAAGGTCGATGTCACCGGGAAGCTGGGCCAATCGCCTCAAAGTAGCCACCGGGCCCTGCTCTGGGTGAAGAGGAGGCTCTTGCCGGGACGGTCGGGAACCATCGAAATCAATCTTCCACTGATTCCCCGCTTTCCGCAGCGCAAACTGGAGGCCCAGGTCAATCTCCCGACGAACCGGCACGATCGCCTCATCGCCCTTCACCTCGGGCTGACCAAATGTGGATTTCACCTCTGGCTCCCGCGATAAAATCAGTGACATTTCCTCAAGGAAGGCGATTGTCTCCAGCGTGAACGGCAAGGGGAGATTCTCGGGCAAACCGTCCACGAGGCACCTTCCCATCTCCTCGTAGTTCGCGTTGCGCGAAGCTTCAAGGAACCCTGTCAGGACTTCCTCAGGGATTGTGAATTCCGGCGGTTGGGACCAGACGGGCACTGCAAAGGTCCACCCGAAGAGTAGGACAGCTATACTTCGGAAGGAAAGTATGGTCTTCGTGATTTCCAGCATATCCCTTGCCTCCTTCATCCACAAATTGCTTTGGGATTTGGAGATATTGTAAGACGCATCGGGAAACGTCGCAACAACTGAATTGCCACTGAATTACCACGCGCGCCAAAAACAATTGACCGCCGCCCGTCTTCACAACTATAATCCGCCCGTCTATGTCCTGACGTTAGGAGAGCGTTACTATGAAGACCTGGGTGTGCCTGATCCCGCTGCTCGCATTCGCTGGATCGACTGCGACGGCTGACTCTACTTCAACTCCCCTCACCAACTGGTCCTACACCGCGGCCAATCGCACCTTCGAGCAATACGCGGATGCAACCGGCAAGATGCTGTGCGACGGAGTCGTCGGTGGGGCGATGGGGAAGACAGTCATCTTTCAGGGCGGGACGATCGTGATCAACGTTGCCTTGGAGAAACCGTCTGTCGTGATGGGCGTGACGGTCCACGCACACCGCCACAACGGGAACTACAGACTGGAACGATGGACGGTCGAAACGAAGCAGGCGGGGAACTGGGTGACGGTCGGTGAGGGCAAAGGCTTCTGGGGGGCGTTTGACAAGAACGATCACACGTTGACCGTTGAGGGTCTGAAGGCGCAGACCGATTCCCTGCGGCTGACTTTCTACACGCCGCACCTTCTCAGCACGTCCGAGATTGAGATCTTCGGTGCTGCCGCCCCGGCTGCTTCAGCTTCTGCGCAAACGCTCGCGTTCCAGAAGTCTGAGGACGCCACGGTTCGGGAAGTGGACACCGATGGCGACGGCGTGAAGGAAGTCGTGCTGGAGAACAGATTCGTACGCCTGATCGTTCAACCCGATGAGGGCGGGGTCTGCACGAGCTTCGTGGACAAGCGAACCAATGTGGACCTCGTGACTCAACTGGATCGAACCTACGGACTGCTGCGGGATCAACTTTGGGACCCCTACTGCTTCTTCGCCGACCGGTTCTACTCCAGCAAGGTGCAGCAGGACAAAAACACAGCGTCGGCGGAGCTTTCGACGACTGGCGTTGGCGGAATTTTTTCCTTCACCCGCGTGACCAAGCGGTTCGAGTTGCAGAAGGACTCCCCCATCGTTCGCGTCCATTGGGAATTGCAGAACGAG
>JACQGJ010000582.1 GCA_016199605.1 Armatimonadota bacterium
CGTGAGCGATGATGGCGATGTTGCGTATGTCTTCTCGGAGTGAGTGTTCCATTTTCATCCTTGTGGAATTGGCTGACTCCATGTTAACGCATTCGGACGGCCCACGCCAAGAGGGAGGTCTCCCTGCAATGCCACCCAGCCTTGCTCTTGCCCATGCGAGGATGATGTACTCCTCCTTGCTGAAAGGAGTGCTGACACAATGGCAAGTCATCCAAGAGTGGCAACAGTCTCTGAGTTGCGAACGCATACGGCAAAATTGCTGGAGGACATTGCCGTAACGAAACGACCTGTCCATATTCTCAAGCGGAAGAAGCCAACGGCTGTCCTATGCGACGCTGGAGAGTATGATCGCCTCCGCTATGAGCGCGACTTCTTTGCAGCCATCGCAGAAGGGCGAAGGGATGTTGCCGAACGGGACGTAGAGCCCCACGCTGAGGTGATGAGAGAGATGCGCGAATGGCTGACCAAGACTACGCGGTAATATGGTCGAAAAGAGCGATTTCAGATTTACGAGAGATTGCAGACTACATCTCCGAAGACTCACTGCAAGCGGCGGAACGCATGATCGATCAGATCGACGCGGTCGTACAACGTCTGCACACCTTTCCCCTGTCTGGGCGAGTGGTTCCTGAGCTTCGCCGATAAACCAACCCTCCTCGCGAAGTTATCGTTGGGAACTACCGAGTTGTCTATGATGTTCGCGAGTCGGCAGTCTCAATTCTGACCGTGTTTCATGCACGACGAAACGCACGAGCCTTACTGTCCAGTCTGGACTAAAGACCAGAAGATGCCGACCGATGGGAGCAATGGACCCAAGAGGGGCTGAGTAGAGGGACGCGTCCTGTGCCCGATTGCGAACTGTCGGCGGGGGCACTTTTCCTGTCTGGCGACGCATGGTAGAATGACAGGCACAAAGTTGGTGGTCGCAACACCATGGCGCTGAAAGAAGGAGCTATTTGTTGTCGTGGACATGGATAGCATCCGTCTTCTTGTGGCTCAGGGAAAGTACGTGGGTACGACCCATTTTTACGAGCGGCTGGACGAGAGAACCATTTCCCTGGATCAAGTCAAGGAGGCAGTGGGGAATGGCTTCATCATTGAGGAAAGGCCTCGTGAGAAGCCTCACCCCAAGTGCACACTTCAAGGCTCGGTGGACAAGGACTTTGGCGCGGGGTTTCGATTTAGAGTTCCGCTGTACATAGCCCTGGCCCTGGGGGAGGGAGTGATTTTCCTGACCGCTGATTGGAATCCACCGCGCTCTTTGGGACAGAAGTCGCGGAGAAGGAGGTGAGGTATGTTCAAGTTGACGCACTGCGGAATCTGCGGGGGCGAGTTGGAGGACGTGGTCGTTGCAAAGGTCTCACGGTTCCGGGAGCAAGTCGGGACGGTGGTGTTTGAGGAAGTGCCGGTGCAGCAATGTCGGGAGTGCAAGGAACAGTATTTGTCCGCAGAGGTCCTGGAGGGGATGGAGAGAGTCCTTCGGAAAGGCAAACCTGCCCCACACACAGCCCTCGTCGAAGTTCCCGCTTACCCTCCCAACGCCTATCTCATTCCCGCATGATCCACGGAAGTCTCAGGATTACAGGCAACCTGTTCTTCAAGGACATGTTCCGCCGCGAGGAGTGGATGCCTTGCGTCAACGTGAGGTTGAGGGAAGAATGGGTCGCGAGGCTCTGAACGCCGAGAGATGTTCTACAGTAGAGGACAGACAATGACAATCCCCAACCCCGAAGTCTTTCCCCCCACCATACGTCGTGTGAACGACTCCTTACGGTCTGCATCAATATCTCTCTTCATAGCGTTCCTGTTCTTCTGCACAATTTCACCTCATGTCTTTCCGGCCACTCTTCCTAAAGAAGCCACAAGGGGGAACCGCAAGATGATCGCCTTTGGCGGAGGCGGCCCGGCGGGCGGCAACCCCGACACACGGATGTTCCGCGACCGCATCAAGGAGATGGAAGCGGCGCTGCCGGTGGACGGAGTGCTCATCAGCGCGAACCCGACAGTGGACGGACAATACATCTACTATCCCGACGCGTGGTTTGGTGCGAGAGAGTTCCGGTTGGAGGACTTCAGGCAGCAGATCGCCGACCTGAAGGCTACAAAGACGACGCGCTTCACGGACAACTACGTTCGCCTGAATGTGAATCCCGGTGATGTGAGCTGGTTCGATGACGTGGGATGGAAGGCGATTCTCAACAACGCGAACGTCGCGGCGACCGTTACCCGAGAGGGAAAGCTGAAGGGGATCTTCTTTGACACCGAGCAGTACAATCAGGAGACTGTGCCGTTCGACTATGCAACCCAGAACCGAAAGGAGAAGCGATCATTCAAGGAACTGTCCGGCAAGGTGTTCCGGCGCGGTCAGCAGTTGGGTAATGCGTTCGCGAAGACGCATCCCGGCATGAAGCTGCTGCTGACCTACTCCACTTCATTCGTCGCCTATGATGTCGGTGTCGGCGTGAAGGGACAACTTCCCCTGACCGCAAGCCAGATGTCGTTGCTGCCCGCCTTTGTGGATGGTCTGCTTGCGGCGGATCGGCTGACGGTGGTGGATGCCTACGAGCGCTCGTATCCGTTCAAGACTCATGCTCAGTTCAAGGGAGGTCGGGACGAGATCAAACAGAGAGGGAAGGCTCTGAGTCGCGATCCGAAAAGATACGCGCGGTTGCAGGCAGGTTTCGGTGTGTGGCTGGCGCAGACGGAACGGGCGGACAAGTTCGAGCGGTCGGGATTCTGGGGGAATCACTTCACGCCGGAAGAACTTGAGCATTCTCTCTCCCATGCCCTCGAGCAGTCGGACGGAACGATCTGGCTTTACATGGGCGGACTGTCGGTGTTTGGCAACGATACGTTGCCCGTCGAATATCGTGAGGCGATTCTACGAGCGAAGCAGCCGCACGATCCCAACTGGCAACCGCGACTCGATACAAACCCCTCCCGCGCTCTCGTCTCTGAGCCTCCTGACAGGTTGGTGTTCGAGGCGGAGGATATGAATCCCACTCTTGTGGAAGGGAAGGAAGGCCTGGATATCCCCGACTCCGCCATCGGCCACCAGCAATGGGGACAGCATGGCAAGATGGTCGTCGTGCTCGGAGGTATGTTCACGACCGGCACAGTCAGGTTCACCTTCCCACAGGCGATTCCTGATGGAATGTATCGGCTGCGCGTCCGTATCGTGACGCCTCCCAATCAGAACGACACACACATTCGCTGGCGCTCACTCCCTTCCCCTGCGATAGCGGGAGAAGGTGTCCGAAGGACGGATGGGGGTGCGAACGGAGGTTGGACAACGGTCCAGTTCGGTGACAAGTCGAAGGGAACAGAGTTAGGCTACGCGCAATGGACGTGGCTGGAGATGTTCGGGCCAGGGCAGCCCTACCGACCTGAGGGATGGAGTTGGCTCAAGTTCGAGCGAGTGGCCGCGGGTCAGTATGCCATCGAGATCCAGGATGACGATCCTGCGACCTACAACATGGTCTGGATTGACCAGTTCGAATTGGTGCGGCGCAAGGAACCAAAGGACATGAAGGTCATCACGTTCGGTGGCTTCCCGGGTACGCCGTCGGGCGGTATGCCGGACCCCGGCTATCTACAGACTCATCTGGCGGCCATGGAGGCGCTGCCGTTCGATGGACTGGTTTTCAACATCAGCAACCGCGTCGGGTACTTCGCGGATGAAGCGCTGGGGCGCAAACCGTTCACCTACTCGGACATCGAGGCGGACGTGAAGGTGATGAAGTCGCTACCGTTCAGGAAGCTGACAGAGAACTACCTGCGCCTCGACATTGCGCCGGTAGATTACGACTGGTTTGACGACGTTGCGTGGAAACGGGCGAGTGAGGGTTTCCGCATGTCGGCGCGCGCGGCAAAGGAGTCGGGCGTTGCGGGCATCATGTTCGACACAGAGCAATATGGCCCGCAGCCGTTCAATTACATGCTGCAAGCTAAACGTGCCGAGAGGTCCTTTGACGATTATTGCGCACAGGCGCGGCGGCGGGGGCGCGAAGCGATGCAGGCGATGCGGTCGGAATTCCCCGGACTGCGGCTGATGATGACTTTCGGGCCGTCGAGCGCCTTCGACGCGGCACGGAAAGCGCCGCTGTTTGTGACAGGCTTCGGCTTGCTGCCAGCTTTCTTCGACGGGATGCTGGAAGCGGCGAAGGATGAAGTTATCATTGACGCGTTCGAAGGTGCCTATGGCTACCGCAAAGCGGAACAGTACGTCCGGGCGCGGGCTTTGATCCGCGACGAGGCGGCGAACCTGTCGAAGACCAGGGAGGCGTATCGCTCCCGCATGAAGGTTGGCTTCGGTGTGTGGCCTTCGGGTTCGGAGAAATTGTTGGCTGACGATTTCACGAAGAACGCCTTCACGCCCGAGGAGTTGGAGCATGCTCTCTGCTACGCCAGGGAGCAAAGCGATGGGACGATCTGGGTCTACGGCGGGGGCATCAACTGGTTCAACTGCCCGAAGGAATACCTGTCGGCAATTGAGGCGAGTCGCCAGCCGCATGACTATCTGTTCCAACCGTGGAAGCGTCCGGGTGAGGACCAGCAGCAGGGCTACATCATCTCGGCGAAAGGCCGCCCTGACACCGCGGACGAGGTCGTCTTCGCTTCACTGCGCAGCAAACACAAGGAGCTTTACGACTTTCCGAAAGTCTGGCGATTCCGACTCGACCCGAAGGAGGCCGGTGTCCGCGAGAAGTGGTTCGCTCCTGATCTCGACGAATCCCTGTGGCGCAATCTTGAGATCTCCGAGTGGTGGGAGCCGCAGCTTCAGCACATCTACTTTGGCTATGCGTGGTATCGGTTCTCCCTCGATGCTCCCGCCGATTGGGCGGGGAAGAAGCTGCTCCTCGCCTTCGGCGCGGTGGATGAGCAGGCGTGGGTCTATCTCAATGGCGAGAAGATCGGCGAGCACGCCTACGGCCCGGAAGGTTGGAACTCGCCATTCGAGTTTGGCGTGGCAGGTAAACTCAAGCCTGGTCAGAGA
>JACQGJ010000593.1 GCA_016199605.1 Armatimonadota bacterium
GCCTGTTGACGCAATGGTGGAGGTTTTCAGCGTGAGAGGTCGTAAGCTCTCCACCTTGCGCGCGGTGCCCTCTTCCGCCAACGGAGACTACACCCTGCAGTGGGACCTGAAAGACACTGCCGGACGACGAGTCGGTGGGGGAATGTATATCGCTCGTTTCACGGTGATTGACGAGGATCACCGTGTCTATCGCTTCCTGCGTCCGTTTCGCTGTGATCCGTGAATCCTCTCGCAGAGATGTAGTCGTTCAGTTGGATCCGCGAAGGACGCGAAGGGACGCAAAGGGTTCAGGAGGCGGTGGCGTTTGTATGGTGTGCGTGGTAGAAAAGCCACGCGGAAGCTGCCCAAACCCGGCTCAGGGCCGTTCTCCGTTGTGTTCGCTTCGCGACCTTCGCGGAGGTGACTGAACGTTTGCGCAAAGATTATGAATGAAGATGAGTGTTCGATTTGAGATGTGATAACCGCGGTTATGAATATGGCCGGCTGTCCCTGCTCCTGCTTTCGATGGCGCTTTCGGGATGCGGAGGGCTCACAGGATTTACAGGAGTGACGGGCAGCTTCGTAACCCTTTCCGGGAAGATCACGGATGCCGATACCGGTTCAGGTCTGAGTGGAGTCCGGATCGTTTTTGGAGGCAACAAGACAACGACTGCAGCAGACGGCACCTACACCTTCAGAAACGTGTCCGTGGTTACACGGCAGCAAACCACCGTTACCGTTGCCCTGTCCGTGTCTCTCGACCAGTATGATACTTACACGCAAGACATCACCTTCACTTCCGGCGACTCGCTGACCCAGGACGTGCCCATTACCCCTCATCCCGACTCAGGCACTGTCTCGGGAAAGGTTGCCAGCAAGGGCGACAACACGCCGATTTCTAATGCCAGTGTCACGATATTCCCTGTCGGGACGGAAGAGACCGACCCCGAGTTCAGCCGCAGGGCTTTCACCGCTAACGACGGGACCTACCAAATCACCGGGCTTTTCCCGGGCGACAATAACCTCAAGGTCGAAAAGTCCGGCTTCCTCACTCACGGCGCAACACTGGTGGTCTTTGCGGGAGTGAACCCGGCTCTGGAGGACATCAAGTTGGTTCCTTCCAGTACCTCGGTTCACGTGGCAGGAACGGTCAAGGATGAAGACGGGAACCGGGTATCCGGGGCGACGGTCACAGTCGGCGGCAAATCGACTACTTCGGGCCCGACCGGCGCTTTTACGGTCAACGACGTGACGGTGGGACTGCAAACGGTAAAGGTCACCGCGACAGGGTTCTTGCCGGTCGAGTTCACGACCGAGATTGAAAGCCCACCCAGCCAGTTGACCATCGTGTTGTTCAAGTCCGGCGTCGAGCCGCCCGGTGGTCCCTTCAACCTGACGGGCAAAGTCACGCTGAGCAACAATGCGGACGCGAGCGGCGTCACCGTTACCGCGACCGAGAACGGTTCGGGAATCGTGCAGGACACGGCCACAACCGGCGCCGACGGAGTGTACCGGCTCTTCGTTCCGCCCTCCAACTACACGGTCAGAGCGGCAAAGGTCGGTTACCAGACTCAGCAGCAAGCGGTGACCGTTCCTCCGGGCGGGCAGGTCGTGTCCAACGTGAACTTCACGCTGACCCCGACGGCGGGTCCTTCCAGTGTGCGCCACACCGCGAAACCCGCGCCGCGCCATGCGACAGTGAGTCCCCACGCCTCTCGGCGAAAGTGAGGGGACGGAGATTTGCCGTGAAATCGCAAGCAAGAAAGGCAATCACCCTCCTCACGATCTGCGTCGTCGGATTCGTCCTGGGTTTCTGGGCCTGGCGACATCGGGACCAGTGGTCGAAGCAATCGCTCCAACCTCTGCGGCCGGAAAACGTCCCCCCCAACCTGGGGCTGGACGTTGAGGGGGTTAATGGGCTGGTCATCCGGGCCCACGGCAAAAAGCAATGGGAGCTTACAGCGAAGAAGATCAGGATCAGCAGAGACCGGTCGCTGATCCAGGTGGAGGAGTTGACCAAGGCTGTATACTATCGGGAGGGGAAGCCGATCCTCACCCTCGCGGCGAAACATCTGCGGTTCAACTCAGAGTCTCGCAACCTTGAGATTTCAGGGGGGGTGTCGATTCAGACGATTCACAGTCTGAACATCACGACCTCCTATGTGCGATGGATCGCCGCCGAAAAGAAGATCCTCTGTCCACGCGGCGCGAGCGCTAGTGTCAAAGGCCTGGTCTTCAAGACAAGCCTGGTGATCTTCTTCCCTGAAACGAATCGTCTGGATTGCCCGCGATCTGTGCGAGCTGTGTTCGGTCGCGGGGGATTTATGCAGGCCGACCGGCTCACCGCCGACGTGGCGACTGAGACGGTCGACCTGATCGGCAACATCTTCTGCCGAGCACGCGTGGGACGGCTGAAGATGCCGTTCTCGCTGTGAGGCGTGAAACTCGTCAGCCTCAGGCAATGCCCGTTTTGAGAGGAACCAAAAGATGAACCGAACAGCACTACTCACGCTGACACTTCTGAGTCTCGTCATGGCGGCGCTCGCCTGGCGCAGCGACTCACAGCAGCCTGCCCCCAACCCGCCTGAAGAGAAAGCGGCCGGCAAACCCGAAGGTAAGTCCCAGCCGCCGGAGACTGAGGACAAAACCCGGGAGATCAATGTCAAAGCCGACCGGGCCAAGTACAACAATAAGACCGGGATCACCACCTTCACCGGCAACGTCACCGTCACTCAGGTGGGGGAGAAGTTTACGATGGTCTCGGACAAAGTCGATTACGAGGAGGAGACCGATACCGCCAAAGCCACCGGAAACATGAAGTTCTCCGATCCGGACACGACGATCACAGGCGACCTGATCACCGCCTACTTCGCAGACAAGAAAGCCTTGATCACCGGCAACGTCAAGCTGACCTCGCATGGAGCGGAAAAGCAGCCAGCAACGGACAAGGGCAAGGAGCCTTCCGAGAAGAAGAAAGACGAGAAGTCCGAGCCGTTGAAGGAGCAGTATAAGAAGAAGAAGACCGTCATGACGTGCGACCAGATCGAGTATCTCTACAGCGAGGGCAAAGCCACGGCGACCGGGAACCTCAAGTTCAGCCAGGAAGACAAGAAGGGCACGGCGGAAAAAGCCATCTACCTCGATGACGAGCAGCAGTTGGTCCTTGAAGGCGGAGCCGAGGTCCTCAACGAAAAGGGAGAGAAGATCCGCTGCCGCAAAGCCATCATCTACATCGACGAGGACACCATCGACGCCGAAGGGGTGGAAGCAGTCTTGATCCGAAAAGAGGAGAAAAAGAAGAAGGGAAAGACTCCCTCCACCGAAGCCAAACCCGGCGAGCCGGCCACTGAGGAAACCAAGCCAGAGACCGTGAAGGAATCAAAGGCGGAGCCGCCGGACGAGGAGTAGGTTCTCTTACGTCCTGCTGGTGTATGGCCCCAGTCATAGGGCCGCGCAACACCGCACCGCTCCCACAGACATGCCCTTCACCACCCCAGCAGTCTGGCTAGGTATGCCTCTCACCGCTTTCTCGATTTCTCTGGTGGGAGCACGCCCTTCCTGAACTTCCCCTTCTGCTGCTGGTGGGTCACCCCCGGGTTCCAGATCAAGGGCCGAGCAACCCGCCGAAGAAGATCTGGGTGGAAAAGCGTCTGGACGGGAAGTTGTACCTGATGCATGGAGACCGTTCCCTGCGTTACCAGGAGGTGGAGAAGACTCCCGCCAAGCCGAAGCCCGAGAAGAAGCCGCGCCGTCGTGCCTCGGTGGTGACTCCGGCTCCCGATCATCCTTTCGGACTCCGTAAGTCCGCGGTGTCGGTTAGCGCTGCATCCTTCCCGGAGGACTGCTCTGCAGCAAGGTAAGGTGAACTTCGACGAGTCGGGTCTCTACTCTCTCAAGACCAGACCTCACACCTCAGGGAGGACCTAGCGGAATCCTGAGACGAGTGCCCTCTCCGAGCTCTGTTCCCATCAAGAGACTAGACCCGACACTTCTAAATTGCGTTGAGAGGAGAACAACTTTTTCTTGACACGAGAGCTTTAACGGGTGACCCTATCGCCTACTGCATCGCCGATTGATGGGGCGCAGACATGGGGGAAACTGCGTGGATGCAATCCGGATTGACCTTGCCGCATAGCGCAACGAAGAATGTAGGATTCATATTGATGGGTTCCGATGAGGGGATAGCTCCGGAGAATTTGGGGTGTTCAATATGCGAAAGTCCCTGTTGATAGCCACCGTTTTGCTGTTCGTATTGGCCGTAGGATCTTCTGTTCCTTTGCTGTTCAGGAGGTACCGTTCCCCCCGAATTGCACGAGGAGTCATCAACAGCGTCTCCTCCGTGATGTTCACTCCAGACGGACGGTGGCTCGTAAGTAGTCGCGTCGGTGGGAACGACCTGTGGAACATGAGAACCGGCAAACTGAGAGAAGGGAGTGACCTGGACGGCGGAAACGTCATAGGGTGCTCTGCGGATGGCATGGCCTTGTACACTCGTCGTGAAGGTAGTACCGTCGAAGTGTGGAACACGCGGGATTGGGCCGTGCGACGCAAAGCACCAGTTGAGCCGGGTCTTTTCCAGTCCGTGGCCATCGCACAGGACGGTGATCTGGTGGCCATTGGAGGACAGAACCTCGTCAGCGCTGAGGGAGTTGTCAGCCTTTGGTCCCTCCCCTCAGGCAACCGGCTTCGGGCAATGCGGGGCGCCGGGGCTTTTGTTTGCACGGTAGAGTTCTCTTCGGATGGAAGTCGCGTCGGAGTGGCCTCCGCAGACGGAACAACTTCCCTCTGGAATCTAACCACCAATATTGTCGAACAGCCCTTGCCGAAGATGGTGCAAAGCTCTGCATTTCCGTGGCGTCTGAGCCGTCGGGCAGAGGCTTTCGCGTATTCTTGTGCGCACGTGCGCAGGCCATTGCCCCATCTCTTCGTCATTTCTCCCGATGGTAACGCCGCCGTCGTTGGAGGTGCGGATGGGACCATTCTTTCGTGGCGTCGCGATTCACCGCAAGACTTGAGCAGGTGGAAGGCGCACGACAAGTGGATCTCTTCCGTCGCGTTCTCAACTGACGGTGTACTGCTGGCAACCGGGGGGAGAGCACTACCGACAACTGGGAAAAGCGTTGGCGAAGTGAAGGTGTGGACTGCTGAGAGGCAGATCATCTGGAAGCAACTGCTCGGGGGAGAGGGGAGTGCAGAATCCCTGGCGTTTTCCCCAAACAGGAGGCTTCTCGCTGTTGGGGATAAGGGAGGAAGTATTCGTCTCTGTGACGTGACCGGCAAAAAGAAGCCACAGCGGCTCGTCGGCCATGGAAAGAGAGTGGCAACACTTGTGTTCTCACCAGATGGATCCTTTCTGGCGAGTGGGAGCTTTGATGGGATTGTCTGCCTGTGGAGTACAGATACGGGGAAATCGCGTCGAACCTTGCATGGATTCAAGGGGGCTGTCACTGCACTGGCCTTTTCACCGGACGGCTCGAGACTCGCGGTCGCCGCTACGGAAAAGCTGTCCACGGATCGCGGGAGCGACATCATTGTCTGGAGTGCGAAACTCGACCGGGTTGTCCGCAGATATTCAACGGGGAACGGAATTCTCTCGAGCGTCGCCATTTCCAGAGATGGCCAGTTCGTCGCCGGTGGCTACGCCCGTGGGAGAGTCTGCCTTTGGGACAGGTCAACCGGGAAGAATATGCGGAATCTGCCGCCCCGCGGGAGCCCTGTCACGCGCATGGAATTCTCGCCAGACACGAGCCTTCTGGCAGTCGGGCATACCACTGGCGAAGTGAGAGTTTGGCACATCAGTCGCGGCTTACAGTGTACCATCCTACGCTCTGGAGGTAGCTCTTGGGTAAGATCAGTGCGCCATCTCGCTTTCTCCCCAAGCGGGAATCTCTTGGCATGCGCCACTGAGGGAAAGCCTCTGCAGGTTTGGGACCTCGCCAATCGAACAGGCTACGTGGTACCCCAATTTAGAAGTCTCGGAGTCGCATTCTCTCCCGACGGGAGATGGCTGGCAAGTGGTGACGAATCCGAAACAGTTGATCTTCTTGAGCCCGCCACGGGTAGGTGGCGTCTGTCCTTCTGGCACACGTTCAATTCCGGTTGGGCGGCCTATACCCCCCGAGGCGACTACCAGGGAAGTCCAAACGTGACATCTGCTCTCTTCCCACCCAAGTCAGCAAGATTCCATAGTCGCCGCCCCGAGGTAATACGCAGAACACTACGAGCGCCCTGATCGGAGGTTTGACTATTCGTGATATGGTCAATGAGATAGCGTCTTGGTTCCTCGCTCATCTTTGCGTGTCCGCCCTGCACATCGGCACCACTTTCTACAGCCCGAGCAAGGCTCCGTTCCTTTGCGGTAGGGGGGCACCCTTCATTTATCAATCTAACCGCCCCCCAAGATCTCCCGCACCTTTGCACGGAGCTTTGTGTTCCTCCTGAGGTACTCCTCTCTCCACGCTACCGGGCCATCGCACAGTAAGGGGTCGCATCGCCGCCACAAAGTCGCTGCTGTAAAACTGAACGTTGTTCAGCGGGAAGCCGGAGGATTGCTTGACGAGCACTCCGTTGTTCGAGTCCGAGCCATTGCACCGCGAGGCGACAAGCGAAGTGATTGTCCAACTTTCCCAGCCCACGGCGTTGACAGAAACCGAGCTGATGGCGGCAGCGTCGGAGGACGGCTGACTGTTCCACGTCACGGTTCCTTCTCCACCCCAGCAGTCTCATCCGTCAAGCCCCTCACCGTTTCTTCGATTTCTCTTCCGGTAACACGCCCTTCCTGAACTTATCCTTCTGCTGCTGTGTGATCTGATTGGCGTCTTCCTGGTTGGTGATCACGTGTGGCGTGATGAAGACCATGAGTTCGCTGGTTACCTTCTTGGTGTCAGTATCTTTGAACAGATTGCCCACGATAGGAAGATCGCCGAGGATCGGTACCTTGCGCTCAGTCACGGTCTTCTTGTCTTTCATGATACCGCCGATGATGATGGTCTGACCGTCTTCTACCATGACCGAGGTTTTGGCCCGGCGATTCTCGATAATCGGAAGCTCGAAATCCTGCTGTTTGATGGTCTTCTGCAGATCGTCGATCGTCTGTTCAATGTCCATCGTGATGAACTTGCCGGTGGTGATATGGGGAGTCACGGTGAGCTTGATGCTGATATTCTCAAAATCGAATTTGGGAATCACCTGCCCGTTCTGTCCGGTGATCAGTTCCTTGACGACTGGGAACCGCTGACCAATATCGATGGAAGCCTCGACGTTGTCCATCGTCGTGAGGTGAGGGGTCGAGATGACTTTGACTTTCTTCTCTTCAATGAGGGTCTGAAGCAAGCTTGTTACTCCCGGAGCCGAGAGGGTGTATTTCAGCCCATTAGTTCTCGAAGCGAGATCGAAGTTGGTGGCGCTCGTCTGTTTGACGGTGTTCCCCTTGAGAAAATCCCATTCGATCCCCAACTGCGTGTCCTTGTCGAGCGTTACATCCACAATCAGCACTTCGATGAAGACCTGAGATTGCTTCTTGTCAAGCTCGTCCATCAGTTGGGTGATCGTGTCAAACACCTGAGGCGGGCCAGTCACGATGACCGAATTGCTCTTCGGCTCGGCAACCACCGTTACCTGTCGCAGAGTTGAAAGAGGGCCTTCCTTCTGCGTCTGCATACGGAACAGGAAGGAGAAAAAGCCGCCGCCCCTCTGTCCTCCCTGGAACAGGTCCGTCAGCGTTTGGGCGATATCCGTAGCTTTCGCATGGACCAGCCGGTAGACGCGAGTCACCTCGCTAATTGACCGCTCACGATCCAGGTTCTCGATCAGCTCATCAAAGGCCTCCATGTTCTCCGCCCGCGCCGTAACAACGAGAGCATTCGTCCGCACATCGGGAATCACCGTGTTCTCTTTCAGCCCGGCAAATCCAGGCTTGCGTCCGCCTGTTTGCGGCATCGGATAACGCGACTCCCAGGGCATCCGAATGCGGGAGGATATCTCGGGACTGCCCTGGGGTTGCTCGAAGATCAGATTGAGTTCCTCCGCCAGGGAGGTGGCATCTGCGTTTTCCAGCGGGTAGACCTTCACTTTCACATCCGGTGAGAGGTCAACGTCCAGCTTTTCGATGAGCCCTTTGATAAGATCCATCTTGTCTTTTGAAGCTGACACGACCAGCGAGTTAGTTCTCGACTCTGCGGTGACCTTCACTTGTCCTCGAAGCTCCACAAATCCCTTCTCCATCGCCACTTTGGGCTGGCCGCTGTCTGGCTGGGGCATTTGCGGCGCGCCACCTCGTCCTCCCGGGCGCTTCTCCTCGAAAAGGTTGTTGAGCATCTCGGCAAGGGCCTCAGCATTCGCGTGCTGCAGGTTGATCACTTCCATCGTGAGGAGCGTGGAGACGTCGCGGTCCAACTCTTTGATGACGGAGAGCATCCTCTTCACATTGGACTGCGTATCGGTGATCACGAGGGTGTTGCTTTCGGAATTCGAGGTGATGGCTGAGTTCTCTTTTGAGAGCAACGGAGCCAAATCGCTTTTCAGCTTCGAGGCATCGGCGTTCTTCAGGGGGACGATCTGGGTAAGGAGTTGGTCTCCCGGCTGGATCTGCGACTCGTCCGCCCCCGTCCCCACTCGCGTTGCCGTAGTAATTGCTTCCTTGAGCGGGACCACCTGGACGACCTTGTCCCTGGGAGTTCCGACCATCGTGAAGCCTCTAACCCGCAGAATGCTGTTGATGATGTCAAAGGCTTCGGCGATGGGAACATCCCCGGTGGAAGTCACTGTGATGGTCCCCTGCACCTGCGGCGAGATCGCCATGGTGACCCCCGCCGCCTGGCCCAGCAGCTTCAGGACTGCGATGATGTCCGCCTTCTCAAAGGTCATTGAGATGACCTCAGATCGCTTGATGGGCTCTCGTCCTCCTGCCGGAGACGGATAAGAAGGTCGACCACCCCCTCTCGGTCCGGGGCGATCGGGGTTCTCTGCCCCCGGCGGCTTCGGCGCGGGCGCCGGCGGATCCGCGGCAAAGAGAGAATTGTATCGCAGACCTTTCAGGTTGGGGGATATCAACGCGGACGCGACGACCAGGGCGACTATCCACGGGCGTCTATCTTGCATGTTTCGCTGCCTCCTCTTGAAGCAAACCTCTCGGGCTGTCAGGCGGTACGCTGACCAAAAAACTCCTCATGGATCAAACGCACGCACTCCTCGACGCGGCTGCTTTTTACGACAAAAGAAATGTTGATCTCAGATGCTCCCTGCGAGATCATCTCCAGGTTGATGGGCCCTTCGGTGCGGGAGAGAGCAGTGAAAACCCGTCCGGCCACGCCGGGTGTTTCCCGCATTCCGTCACCGACGACACCGACCAGGGCCATGTCATCATCGTAATGCCAGCGGGAGATGAGGTCTTGCTTCTCCCTCTGTCTCAACCCCTCAGCGGCCTTCGCGAGGTCGGCACGGCTGATGGTGAAAGAGATATCGGTTTGCGACGTGGCGATCGCGTCCACGCTCACCCCGGCTTCCTGCATCGCCGAAAACACATCCCAGGCGAAACCCGGCACGTCGGCATCGCGGATCCCTTTGACGGTGAGAAGGGCAATGTCTCGTTTGACCGCGATCGACTTGATGACCCCTCCCGTTCTTTCGCGGCGCTCTCCGATCATGGTTCCCTCCTCCAGGGGAGCGAACACGTTCTTGATGGTGGCGACAATACCTTTGTCGCGCAGCGGATCGACAGTTCGAGGGTGAAGGATTTCCGCGCCAAAGTAGCTGAGTTCCTCTGCTTCGTCGAAGCTCAGAAGCGGGATGAAGTTTGCCTGGGGCACGAGCCGGGGGCTGGCCGTCATAAAGCCCGGGACGTCCTTCCAGATCTCAAGGGCGTCGGCGTTGAGGCAGGCAGTCAGGATGGCTGCCGAGTAGTCAGAGCCGCCACGTCCAAACGTAGTCACCTGGCCGCCGACGCTGATTCCGTAGTAGCCCGTGATGACGACATTTCTACCGGCCTTCAGGTGTGGCGCCAATCGCTCATGAAGGTTGCGCTCAACCTGTGGAATAAGGGGGCGAGCATCCCCGAAGTTGCCATCAGTGATGATTCCCGCGTCTTCGGACTCCAGGGCTACGGCCTCCGAGCCGGCGTCTTTCAGGTAGCCGGCAAGGAGGAGACACGACAGCCTCTCCCCGTAGCTGTCGATGAAGTCCTCCTCGTCCGGACGCAGCGCCTTGCGCTCCGCCACGGCAGTGAGCGAATTCAGCAGGCGGTCGATCTTCAGGCTCAACTGGTCGTTTAGCTCCGACCGTAACTCGTCCCTCTGGATCCCCAAAGTCAGAGCAGAATGCAGTTTGCGTAATTCCCGAATGAAGGGAGCGACAGCGCTGGAGGACCCCAGAGCCTCCCTCGTCCCCTGGATCAAAATGTCGGTGACTCCGTAGACGGCGGACACAACGACGCAGTATTCATCCTGCGGCGCTTCCGACTTTCTTTCGGAGATGATCCTGGCGACTCTCTGGAAAGCCGCGACGTCTCGCAGGACCCCTCCCCCAAACTTCATCACAACTCGCATGCAAATCCCCCTGGATCTCTGTGGCGTGCCGCGGACTCATAAGACGTGATGCGGGAAACCTGCGCGAGGGTTGTCCTGCTGTGTTTCTTGCTCATAGCGCTTCGCCTCGCTCCCTATTTGACCAGCAACAGCGGCACTTTGGTGCGCCGCATGACTTCTTCGGTCGTGCTTCCGATAATCGACTCGCGAACCACAGAATGCCCGTGGACCCCCATGATGATCAGACCGCATCTCTCTGCGTCGGCTGCGTCCAGAATGCAGTCGGCGGGATGCCCAGAGACCGTTCGCTGTTCAAAAGTCGCAGTGGCGGCCCGCAGATGGATCCTCGCTTCGGTGACGATCTGCTCGGCCTGCTGAATGTTGCGGTTCACGGTCAGGACCGTCATCGGCAACTTCAGAGACTGCGCCAGATGTGCCGCCCGGAACAGGGCGTGCGTGGAATTCTCACTGCTGTCGTAGCAGGCCAGAAGGCGGTCGATGGGTGCGTATTCGTCCGGAGAAAGCAAGACGGGACGAATGCATTGCCGAATGACGGCTTCTGCATTGGATCCCAGCATTACTGACTGCCAGGAGGGCGATTCCCCGCGGTGCCCCATGGCGATCAGATCGCCGTAGACTTCCTCCAGGCAGACGACCTCTGCCGGGATGCCGTGCGCTACTTCGCCTGTGAATCTCACGCCTCCAGCCCTGGTCTCCTGTTCGATCTCCGCGAGCTGCTTGCGGCGGCGGTCTTCGAAGGCCAGCAGCAGCTTCTCCCTTGAAGCCTCGGAAAGGTTCAAGGCAGCAAGGGTTTCGGCATCAAGCAGCTTCGGGTGGTGAGCCACTCGCGCATCGACCACCGAAACGACACGTAGACCCGCGCGGTAGGCCCGAGCGAGGTCCATCCCATAGCGCCATGCCGCCCAACTATGACGCGATCCATCAAAAGCCAGCACGATATTCCGGATCATTCCGTTGCCTTCTCCGCAAACGTCCACATAGTAGTATCATAGCCCACTCACTACCGTCAAGCCGATTGGACCTCTGGAGGTGAGACGCTTGGCGTTCCTTGACAAAGCGAAGAGGGAGCGTTAACGTTTTGACGCTGCCTTACTCGCAGGACAAGCAACCGGGGACGATAGTCACCCAATCGGTGGGTTCGGCCGCGCGGGCTCGATGAAGACGGGGCCGCAAACATCAATTTCCCGCAAAGGAGAAAACGGAACCTACGTGAAGAACCAATTCGAACTACGACGACTTGGCAGAACAGAGATCAAAGCAACAGAGATCGGTCTGGGGTGCGCCTCGATGGGATCACCCCAACGCACCGACGAGGCGGCCATCGCAGCAGTGCGAAAAGCCATTGAGCTTGGGATCAACTATGTTGACACTTCGCCCGCGTACGGGGAGAGCGAGAGACGTGTCGGTCTCGCACTCAAGAACGGAGGGCGGGCCAAGGTTTACCTGCAAACCAAGACCGGCACGCATCCCCAGAGACGCGGTGACTACTCAGCAGAAGGAACGCGCTGGAGCGTGGAGAACAGCCTGCGATTACTTGGGACCGACTACCTCGACGCGGTCTTGATTCATGACCCCTCGGACATCGGGGAGCCGCTCCGTCCCGGCCACGCGTTGGACGAGTTGCGGAAGATGAAAAACGAGGGACTGGTGCGCCACATCGGTCTCGGTTGTCGTCAGCACGACTTCCACGAACGCGCCATCGGAACAGGTCAGATTGAAATCGTCTTGACCTTTCTCGACTACACGTTGCTCAACCAGTCGGCAGCCCAAACCGTACTGCCTGCGGCAAAGGCGCGCGATGTCGGCGTCCAACTCGCGAGCGCGCTGGGGAGTGGGTCGGAGGTGCTGACCGGCAAGGAACCGACGAACCATCCTGTCGCCCATGCGATGTGGGAATGGTGCCGGGATCGGGAGGTGAGCCTCCGTCAACTCGCGCTCCACTTCGCCCTGGCCGCGCCGATTGATGGAATCGTGGTCGTGGGTACCGGAACCGCGGAACACATCGAGGGAGTCTGCGCCGAAGCGCTAAGTCCCGTGCCGGAGGGAATGTGGAGGGAATTCAAGGCGGAGTTTGGGGTGGGAGTATAGAAGAGTCCCTACCGCATACGCCGACTTTGGCTACTTCGTGCCGACCGTGGATTTCGCAGCATCTCCTTGCCTGTGGAAAGCCGGAAGCGGAATCGTCACGGACAGCTCAGCAACTCCTCCATCAGCGTTTCTCTGCCTTTCCGGTAGTTCTCATTCGCCTCCGGGTTCCTGTTGTTGTCTTCTCCGCAGGGGTCCCACCAGACCGAGGGCGAAAGGTTGTCCCTCCGGCAGATCTCGGTGGTGGTAGGCACTTTCTCGAGCAGGAGTCGGAGAAGGTCCCTGGCCTTCATCGTGCTGCCGTAGGTCATTCCCAGCTTCTGCAGCAAGTCCAAGTCCCGCTTTTCGTTCGACAAGCCGCCCGAACCGGCAATGTTGACGCAGGCGTTGAGCTTCGGCACGCGCATCGGGCAGGGCGCGCACATCATCCAATCCGCTCCCCTGGCGAAAGTAATGAGCAGGTCGGGGTTCCTCTTCAGAATGACCTCCAGGAGCTCCGGCAGGTTGTCCGCTTTGAAGGGAGGACGCACCCCGCTTCCGTACTGGCACACCGCGCACATCAAGATGTGGGGGCGAATCGACACCTCCGCGGCGGAGTCCAGGGCCCTGAGGGACTCCTGCTTCTCCCGCACCATTTCGTCCTCACTCCGGGGCGGGATAAGCGACTCGATGCCTCTGGCATGCGCTCTCTCGTAGTTGCCGTTTGCAGATTTCGCACACCCCTTCCAGGCTTCGGCAGTCACCTTGTCGTAGCCGCAGATTCCCGTTACTGTGGGAATGGTCTTCAGCACTCTGAAGAGCAGCGTCCTCACCGGGAGAATGCTTCCGGGAGCAAGGTCGAGTCGCTGCAGAATGTCCAGGTCTCTCTTCCGGTTGAACTCCGCCCCCTCCGGTGTGTCCCCCTCTGTCCCCGGATCCTGGTAGACGTAGACATCCCCCGCGTTGCACCGAAGCTGGATGGGGATGTCAGGGTTCTCTCTGATCTTCTCCAGCACTCCCTTGAGTGGGTCCTCCGTCGGACCCCCGTCGGACTCACTTAGGGAGCACAAGAGGCAAAGCAACTGATACGGACGCAGTGATAGCAATGGGGCAACCTCCCCCGGTATGAATTCTTGCAGAAGTGTATCACAACCGAGTTCAGTTTGGGGGAGAAAGGCGTGACGTCGAACGCGGTAGATTCGTCCATTGACGACCTCATTGCAGGATGGTAGGATGCGACGACTTCATCAGGCACCAATCTCCGCACCGGGCGGAGGGAGATGAGTGCGGCAGCAGGCAACGGAGGGAGTCCAAGATGATTGGTTCATACCGAGGAAGCTTTACTGGTCCGGCGATGCGAGGATCTGAAGTATCAAAAGCCGTGAGATTCATACGAGCCGGCTGGCTCACGGTGTTGTTGGTTTCTTCCCGGTTGGCTTACCCCCAGGGAACTTCCACGCCGCCGACGCAGTGGCGTTTTTCTGAACGGATTCTCATCCATGCCCAAGCCGGGCAACTGGTCACTGCCCGCATAGGGGCTTTCTCTGCAAGCGTCGGATATTCCGACTGGTTGACCTACAAACTCCTCAGTCCGAAGGGAGACGTGCTCCGGTCGAGCAGCTTGAAGCTGGGTGAGTTTGCGGACCTCAGCTTCAAGGCCGAGGTCACAGGCGTCTACACGTTGGACTCAAACGCCGGCAATAATGGTTTCACCTTTGATGCCCCTCGGGTCAAGTGGGTCGCCACACCCAGCTTCCGCCCGGACTACTTCTTCGTTACCGGCCATGCCCGACGGCTCTACTTCTTCGTCCCCGAACGGCTCACCGAGTTTAGCCTGACTCTCGGTGGCGAGGAGGCGGCCAAGGCTCGCGTGCTCCGCCCAGACGGAACGGTGGCCGCGGACCTCGACCTCGAGTATGTCAAGGCTCAAGACATCACTCTGAAGACGAACGGAGACAGCGGGAAGAGCTGGTCCCTCGAGTTCGAACTGAACGAAGACATGGACATCAAGCTCGACAAGCGACTGCATAAGTATCTCTCGGAGACTCCTCTGACCGCTGAGGACCTCCGGCTCTTGGAGGACTCCAAACCTCAGACTTTCGACCTGCTACCCGTTCCGCCGATCTCGCAGAAGCAACAACCGAGTGTGGCTGTCGCGGAGTTGAACGTGGGGAAGGACTTGCAGATCGCTTTCGGTCAGACCGGCCAGGTCGCTCGACTCAGAACCAACGGAGCGGATTTGCTGCCGACAGAGGGCGTGCCGTTCTCCGGATTCGCTCTTCGAGACCATCAGCGGGGCATCAGGGTTTGGCCGGTCGTGGGCAGAATGCGAAAGAGCGGTCCGGTCTGGGAACAGTTCGCGGATTTGAAACAGTTGTCACTCAATCTAAAGGCGGCTTTCATCGCGCGGGCTGACCGCATCGAAGTGGAGGGAGAGCTTTCCGATCTCTCCGGCAAGGATCGGGCTGTCAGCCTATACTTTGCGTTGCCGGTCAGTCGCGAGGGGGCGGTATGGTGGGATGACATTGATCGCCGCACGGCTGTGAACTCGACGCGGACTCACAGAGTCCGCGTCGAATACAGCAACTGGGGATCTTTGACGGCGGGTGGGAACAACCACAACTCCGTCTACCCGTTTGCTTGCGTGGCTGGACGTGGAGGCATCGCGATGGCAGTGCCCATGAATCGTCCGGTGCTGCATCGCCTCGGTTATAACGCGGCGAGGCAACAGTTCTACTTGTGTCTTGATTTTGCCCTCACCCGAGCGACGCGGAAGTTCCCGGGGAAGGCCGCTTTCCGCTTCGTGATCTACCCGGTAAATCCGGTGTGGGGTTTCCGGTCGGCGGCGGATCGCTACTACCGAATCTACCCGCAGTTCTTCGAGAAGCGCGCCCCCGACGGCGCTCTCCTCGGTGGACTTATGAGCAAGCCGGACCCAACAGCAGCGGCGCAATCTGCCGCCAAGGTTGGCTATGCCTATGTGTGGTCGGCGGAGGGAGTTCCGGCAATCGCCGCGGCGCACAAGACCGGCCTGTTGCCGTGGCTCTACAATGATTCCGTTCGCTACTTCATCTACCTGACGACTCCACCGGAGAAGACTCCGGCACGGGCGGAGATCTCCGCGGACATGGAGTCCTTTCTCAAAGCCCCAAATCCTCAGGAGCTCTACCTCGGGCGTCCGGAGGTGAAGGCACGGCTTGAGAAGCTGCGGGACTTTGGTTGGTATGGGTTGTCCTGGGAGGAGTTGACTGGGGACAAGGGCAACGCGGCCTTGCTGAGCCGCAACACGGCGGTCTTGAAGTCGGCCTTCCACGACGCCAGCGGACTGTTCATTCCCACCTATTACGTTTCGGCGGCCGATGATAAACGCTACTACGGCTACGACATCCATACGGCGCGCGTGCTGTGCAATCCCGATCCTGACCTTCCCGGAGGTTGGGGGAAGGCGCTGCTGGACGATGACATCGGCGGCTCTTTCCGAAGAGCGGAAGCGGGCGGCACGCGGCTCGAGGGTGTGGCTCTGGACAACTACTTCGTCAACGCCAAGGACCTCAACTTTCGCGCTGAGCACTACGCGCACACGGACCATCCCTTGACCTTCGCTCCCGATCTGCGCCCGGTGCAGATTGGCGACTTCTGCACCTACGAGTGGCTCGAGGCGCTGGCGAAGCGGCTCCGTGCAAAGGGACAAATGGTGAGCGCCAACACCGGTAACATCCCTTTCCCCTTCGCCATGACGTGGATTGATGTGAACCTGTTCGAGTGGGGGATTGAGAACAACGGTCCCCTTGGCCGCACGCTGGCATACCATCGGCCCGTCGTCAGCCTGCCTGTTCAACCCGATCATTACACCGAAGCATGGGTGAAGAAGAGCCACCTTCGTTTCGGGTTCCTGCCGGGTGGAAGTCTCAACGCCACCCTCGATCCCATCTACCAGCGTTACGTTCCGGTGCTGAAGAGATTGAGCGGCGCTGGCTGGGAACCGATCACCCTCGCTTCGACGAATGACATTGACGTATTGGTCGAACGATTCGGATCGTGGAAGACGCACAACCTTTGCTTCACTCTTTTCAATCGGTCGGATAAGGCGAAGGAGTTCATGCTACGATTGGATGCGAAGACTCTGAAGATAGGCACACCGCGCGATTTGAAGATCTTGGACCTTATGGAGAAGACTGACATTGGATCGCCTATGAACAGAACAGGTGAGTTCACCCTTCGCTTGGGTCCGCAGGACACCCAGGCCATCGCAGTTCAGTAGTATCATCCGTGACGGGATGACGGGCTCACCCTTTCACCCACTCACCCACTAATCTTTAGAAGGAGTCAGATATGAGCAAGAAGGAATCTGCAACGATGGTCATCTCTCGGTCAAAGGCGGTGAGTCGCGGCTATTGCGTCCGGGAGTTTGACAGACGGAAGGCAGGCGCTGCCGCCGGACAGGAAAGCGCCCTCATGGCGGAGGAGCAGAAGAAGTATGATATCCA